>JANOFW010000294.1:0-7695 GCA_031413835.1 Planctomycetia bacterium | reverse complement strand
TCAAGCCGGGAGACTTCGGTACCGAAGCGAGACATGCAGAGGGCCCTCTCGACGTGCCGGTTGCGTTGATTCAGCAACTTCGACAGTCGGACGAGGGAGTGGCCCTCTGCACTTCGCACCGGCTTATGTCACCGGCATTGGTGCCTGACCCCAACTACTCACCGACCCCAACTACTCACCCAAGGAGCGGCGGCCGGTCGCACCGCCTGCCCCGTAGACTCTCGGCCCATGCGTCTCGCGCACCTCCTGCTCGTCGCGCTCGCCATCGGCAGCGGCGTCGTCGCCTTCGCCGCTTGGCGCGGCGCGGGCACGACAGCGCACGCCGAGCTGCTGGAGCGCGGGGCCGGGCTCGTGCCGATCGTGGTCACGGCGCTGGAGGAGAGTCGTGCGCGCGCCGGCGAGTCCATCGAGCGTGAGCAGCAACGACTGCTCTCGGTGGCGCGCCGCGCGCGCCTCGAGCTGACGCTGCCGCTGGGTCCTGCGGCCGAACGACTGGGGGCGCTGGCGCGAGAGGAGCAGGTCGGACGTCTGTACCTGTTCGACGCGGCTGGGCAGGTCGTGGTGGACGTCCAGCCGTCCCGTGGCTGGTTGCTCGGCAACCGGGTGCCCGAAGAGCAGGGCCTGCCGACAGGGGCAGAGGCGGCCGCGCTGGCCGATCTCCTGCCAGCGGACCGTGCCGAAGCAACGCGCGGCGTCACGCTGAATGCCTTCGCCAGCGCCCATCGCATCCTGGCGGCCGTGCGCACGAGGGACGGGGGTGCCGTGCTGGTGGCCGCCGCCGCCGACCACCTCGAGGAGGCGCAGCGCGGGTTGGGGGCCCAGGGGGTGCTGCAGGGGATCGCGCGTCTGCCCGACGTGCGTGGTGTGGCACTGCGCCAGGGCGCGAGCCTCGTGGCCGAGGCCGGGTCGCCGCCCTTGGCGGGCGACCTGCAGTTTCGCGAGAGGATCGAGGGAGCCTCAAACGCCCCGTTCGAGGTGGAACTGAGCCTCTCCACCCGTCGCGTGGACTCGCTCGTCGTCACGGAGCGGGCGCGCATCCTGCTCTGGGGCGGCCTGGCCTCGGGCATCGCGCTGCTGGCGGCCTTCCTGCTCTGGCGCCGTGAGCGCACCCTGGCGCAGCAGCGCGCACGCGACGAGGCCGCCCAACGCGAGCAGCAGCGCCTGGCCGAGATGGGCGTGCTCACGGGCCTGTTCGTGCACGAGGTGAGCAACCCCTTGAACGCGCTCGGGCTGCAGCTCGAAGGCGTCAAGCGTGCGGTGGGCGCCACGGGCGCCGAGGAGATCGCGCGCGTCAAGGGTACGCTCGGGCGCGTGCGCTCGGCGCTGGAGTCTTTCCTGCAGGTGGCCACGCCCATGGAAGGCCGAGCGGGCGAGGTCTACGCTGCCGAGCGCCTGCGCCGCACGGTCGCGGACCTGCGCGCGGAGTCGCCGACGGCAGACCTTGCGCTCGAGGTCCTGCCCGAGGCCGAGGCGCGGACGGTCGCGGCGCGCGTTCCGGTGCTTGACCAGGCGCTGAGAAACCTCCTGCGCAACGCCCTTCAGGCGGCGCCTGCCGGCAGCCAGGTGGTTGCGCGCTGGGAGGCGGGCGAGCAGGCGGGCGTGTCCTTCGTGGTGCGCGATGCCGGTCCCGGCTTCTCGGCCCAGGTGCTCGAGAGCGGCGGGGCGCTGGGCGTCTCCGGGCGGCGCGAGGGCCACGGCCTGGGGCTCTATCTCGCGCGGCGCATCGTCGAGGGCCTGGGGGGGCGCATGACGCTCGCCAACCCCGAGGGTGGCGGCGCCGAGGTGCGCGTGTGGCTGCCCACGGCATCCGCCGACGCAGGGAGCCACGCATGAGCCGCCTCCGAGTGCTCGTGGTGGAGGACGACCGCGATCAGCGCGAGGCGCTCGCGGCCTGCCTGGTCAAGCCTGGCGAGCGCGAGGTGAAGGCGGCCGTGAACCTCGCGCAGGCCCGCGACCTGCTGGCGACCTGGGCCCCCGACGCGATCGTCACCGACTACCACCTGCCCGACGGCAACGGGCTCGCGTTGCTGGAAGCCGGCCGCGCGCTGGCCGAGGCTCCAGCGTTGATCCTCGTCACGGCCTACGGCACGGTCTCGTTGGCCGTGGAGGCCATCCGCCGCGGCGCCGTGGACGTGCAGGTCAAGCCCATCGACCCCGACGTGCTGCTCGCCACGCTCACCCGCGCCCTCCACACGCGCGCCTTGGAGCAGGAGAACCGAGCGCTGGTGAAGCGCCTCGCCGACGAGCCCGCGCCCGCCGGCGTGATCGCCGCGAGCACGGCCATGCAGCAGGTCCTGGCGCTGGCGCGGCGCGTGGCGCCCAGCAAGGTGAACGTGCTCATCACGGGCGAGAGCGGCACGGGCAAGGAGGTCGTGGCCGCGCTGCTGCACCGCGAAGGCGCGCGGCCCTCGGGCCCCTTCGTGGCGCTCAACTGCGCCGCGCTGGCCGAGGGGCTGCTCGAGAGCGAGCTGTTCGGCCACGCCCGCGGCTCGTTCACCGGCGCCGTGCGCGACCACCGCGGCGTCTTCGAGCAGGCCGACGGGGGCACGCTGTTCCTCGACGAGATCGGCGAGATCCCCCCCGCGGTGCAGGTGCGCCTGCTGCGCGTGCTCGAGGAGCGCTGCGTCGTACGCGTCGGAGAGGGCAAGGAGCGCAAGGTGGACTTCCGCCTCGTCGCCGCCACGAACCGCGACCTCGCCAAGGACGTCCTCGCCGGGCGCTTCCGCGAGGACCTGCTCTACCGCCTCGAGGTGCTGCGTCTCCACCTGCCGCCGCTGCGCGAGCGGCCCGACGACATCGTGCCTCTCGCGCGCCACTTCCTGGCCGAGGCCGCGCGCGCCAACGCCGTGAAGCTCGTGCCCTTCAGCGAGGAGGCGCTCGAGCGGCTCGCGCGCCAGCCCTGGCCCGGCAACGTGCGTCAGCTGCGCAACGTAGTCGAGAGCGCTCTGATCCGGGCGGTCGGGCGCGCCATCGAACCCTCGGACCTGAGCGTGGGGACGAGCCAGCCCGAGGGGGCGCTCCCCGCCGAGGGCCGAGACCTCCCCAAGGCACTAGAGGCCTTCGAGCGTTCCTGGATCGTCAAGGCCCTGGGCCATGCCCAGGGGAGCGTGCCGCTGGCCGCCGACCGGCTCGGGCTGCCCGAGCGGACCCTGCGCTACAAGCTGGAGAAGTTCGACCTGGACCCAGGCGCCTTCCGCAGCGTCCCCGGCAAGTCCTGACGTAGCGTCGGCAAGAAACTGCCGAGACGCGCTGGAGCGCCTTCGGAAGACTGCGTGGAGAGCCCTGATAATGGCCTTGGCGGGGTGGGTCAGGGGAGCGCTGAGGGCGGGTCTGCGCGGCACGGTGGGTGCTTCTGCTTGGCCTGGCTCCTCTTCACGGAAGGTCGACATGACGAACTCGAACTCGAAGCGCGCTGGGTTGGCGGCCTCGGTGCTGGCGGCCGGCGCGGTGCTGGCGCTGAGCCTGGGCGCGCCCTTCGCCTACGCGGCAGGCCCCGATGGCGGAAGCCTTGGCGGTGGGGGCCTCCCTCCCCTGGGTGGGGGTGGCGGGCTGCCGCTCGGTGGGGGCTCTGGTCTTCCTCCGCTCGGCGGATCCAACGGTGGCAACCTTCCGGGCCAGACTCCGCCAGCGGGCGGGTCCGAAGTTGCGCCCACCGGTGGCGGGCAGGGCGCCCTGCCTCCTGGGTGGGAAGACACGCTCGGAGACCTGCTCGACGGCCTCTTCAAGGAGCTGCTCAAGCAGTTGCGCGACAACCTGCCGCCCCCGCCGCCCCCTCCGGACGGCGACGACGGTGGCCCTCTGCCTCCGCTGCCCCCGGGCATGGAGCCCGAGGCTCTCCCGCCGCTCCCTCCCCCTCCCGGCGAAGGCGACGAGCCCCCGCCTCCCCCCGGTAGCGATCCGAGCGACTGGGGCGACTGGGGCGACTGGGGCGACTGCCCCTTGCCCCCGCTGCCCGACGGCATGGACTTCCCTCTGCCGCCCGGCTTCGACCCGGACGACTGCCCCTTCCCGCCTCCTCCCGGCGAAGGCGACGAGCCCCCGCCGCTGCCCCCGGAGCCGGGAGAGGATCCGCTGCCGCCGCCGCCGGGCGGCGACGACGATCCCCTGCCGCCGCCGCCGGGGGGCGATCCCAACGATCCCCTCCCTCCGGGCTTCGACCCGAAGGACTGGCACCTGCCTTGGGACCTGCCCGGCATGCCGCCTCTGGGCGGTGGCAAGCTGCCTCCGCCTCCCGGGGGTGACCCCAACAACCCGCCGCCCCCCCCGCCCCCTGGCGAGGATGGCGAGTTGCCTCCGCTGCCTCCGGGCTTCGATCCCGACGAACTTCCCCCCCTGCCCCCGCCTCCGGACTTCGAGTTGCCCGACTGGAGCAGCCCGCCGTCCCTGGAGGACTGGGAGAAGTGGGTGAGCGAGCTCGAGAAGGCGCTCGAAGAGGCGCTCAAGACCCTCACGGGCAGCGCCCTCGGCTCTTCCGGCTCCAACTCCAAGGGTGGCGGCAAGTAGCAAGCGCCTCCCTGGCGGGCTCCGCGGACCTGCGACCGCGGAGCCCGCATTTTCGTTTTCCGTAGGCCTCCCGGGGCCCGTCGCAGCGGTCCCGACGCGCCCGTCGGGTTCAATGGGGTGAAGATTCTGTCCAGGGCGGGTGCGCGGAGGGTTGGCCCCCGTGGACCCCCTCGGCGAGGACGATCGGCGCTCATGACGACCAAGGGCCTGACGACGGGAGGCTGCGGCATCTGCTGGGCCCTGCTCCTCGCGGTCCTCGCGGGGCGGCTCTCGGGCCTGCGCTCCCTGGCCGCCGACGATCCCGCCGCGGCCGTGCGACCGGGCGCAGTGCCCGCCGCCGTCCCGCCAGCCCAGGATCCTGCGCGGCTCTCCTCCGACGAGGCGCGCTCGCTGCTCACCGATGTGCGTCTGGGCCTCGCGCTCCAAGACCGCCTCGCGGGCACCTTGCCGCCCGAGGGCGTCGAGCGCATCTTCGCCCAGCTCCTGGCCGCCAGCCCCGACCACAAGATCCTGCGCTTCCTGCGCGCCCGCACCCTGCGCTCGCAGGCGGCGGTGGGGGAGATGCGCGCGCTCCTGGGTGAGCGCCTGGGCCTCGCGCCCACCGAGCGCGTGCAGATCGGGGCGGGCTGGTTCGCGCTCGCGCGCCGCGAGGCCGAGCTCGGCCTGCTCGACCAGGCGCTGCAGTCCTCGGGCTTTGCGCTGCGGCTCGATCCGCGCGCGGAGACCTATGCGCTGCTCGGCTGGATCTTCCAGCGCAAGGGCGACGGCCCGCGCGCCCTGAGCGCCTATTCCGGGGCGTTGAAGCTCGATCCGCGCGCCATCAGCACGCGCCTTGCGACCACCGACCTGCTGCTGCGCGCAGGCAAGGTCGAGCAGGCCCTGCGCGTGGCCAAGGACACGCTGCTGCTCGCGCCGCGGTCGGCCGTCGCCCAGCTCTACTGGGGCACGGCGCTGGCGCTCTCCGGCAGCGTCGAGGATGCCCGACGGGCCTACCAGCGTTCGCTGCGCCTGGCCGGCCACGACCCTGCTTCCGTGGCGGCCGTCTCCGCGGCGCTGCGGCGCATCGACGGCCAGCGTCTGGCCCTCGACACGCTGCGCAAGACCCACGCGCTCCATCGCGACCACCGCGAGGTGGCCGTGCAGCTGGCCAGCCTGCTGGTCGAGATCGGGCGCCCCGACGAGGCCCTGCAGGTGGCCGAGTCGGCCCTGGCGGCCCACGAGGACGACCCGCGGCTGTGGTTCCTGCGCGGCATGGCGGAAGATGCGGGCGACGCCGCGCGCGCGGCCGTCACCAGCTACCAGCGCGCCGGCAAGCTCGACCCCGAGCGCAGCGACTACCGCTTCGCGCTCGCGGCCTCGCTGCGCCGCCTGGGCGACGCCAAGCAGGCTCTGCTGGTCTACAAGCAGACGGCGCAGCGCTTTCCGGCCGACCGGCGCGCCCGCGAGCTCTTCGCCCGCGCCTTGATCGAGCAGCAGCAGTACACCGAGGCCGCCGTCGAGCTCGAGGAGGTCACGCGCCTCGCGCCCACCGATCCCGACCCGTGCTACCTGCTCGCGGTCGTGCGCGGCATCCACCTGGGCCAGCTCCACGAGGCCCGCCCGTGGATGGAGCGCTACGCGCAGCTGGGCGGCAAGGAGAACGCGGCGCTGGACTGGCTGTTCCAGCTGCGCCGCGAGAGCCGCTGAGCGTGCGCACCCGCGCGGGAGGTCCGCCCATGGCCCGTGCCCTCCTGCTGGCGTTGGGCCTCGGCCTGCTCTCGGGGGCGCTGGGGGCCGACGACCCGGCACCCGCCGTGATCTTCGACGCAGGCACGGGCGCCGGCGGCAAGCTCGAGGGCCAGGGCGTCAAGGTCGTGACGGCCGACTCCGAGGGGCGGCCCGCCGCGCTGCTGGCGATCGACGGCGGCACGGCCTGGGCGCGCATCTTCGTGCGCCGCCTCACGCTCGACGTGCAGCCGTTCCAGCATCTCGACCTCGACCTGCGCCTGGTGGCCGGCGAGGGCCAAGAGCTCAAGGCGCAGCTGCTCGACGCCGACGACCGCGAGGCCACGCTGCGCCTCGAGGCGCCCAAGGAGAGCTGGGAGACCCGCCGCCTGGACTTGGGCGACTTCCAGCTCGACCCGGGCTTCGACCCGGCGCGCGTGACCACCTTCCTGCTGGTGTGGATGAAGCCTTCGACCCAGACCCTGGCCGTGGGCAAGGCCGTGCTCGTGGCGGGCCCGGCCGGCTGGCGCCACCCGCCGGCGGAGCTCGCCAAGCGCGTCTTCGGGCCGCAGCGCGCGCGCGAGGTCAAGAACGAGTCCACAACGCACTTCGACCTCTGGTCCGACGACGCCAAGGCCATGAAGTCGGTGGGCGCCTCGCTCGAGCAGGACACCGAGGCCTGCGCCCTCGTCCTGGCGGCGCCCAAGGACGGCCTGACGGGCTTCAGGATCCCGGTCTACGTCTTCAAGCAGGCCTCCGACTACCAGGAGTACTGCGCGCGGGTCCTGGGCTGGAGCAAGGAGCAGGCGCGCCGCACGCCGGCTGCCGGCAGCGACCGCGGGCTGGTCTTCTACGTCAAGGGCGTGGCCGACGCGCAGCTGCGCCACCGCCTCGCCAAGGCCGTCTTCGCCCAGCTCTACGGCGACGGCGGCGGCGCCTGGCTCCAAGACGGCGCCGGCGAGCACTGCGTGCGCCGCCTGATGGACCGTCCGACCGCCAAGGAGTTCGCCCCGCGCGTCAAGACGGGCGAGCACTGGTCGATGGACGCGCTGCTCCAGGCCAGCTCGCTCCACGGCGGCGAGCGCACCGATGCGAGCTTCGACTACCGGCCCATCTACCTCCACGCCGCCAGCGTGGTCGAGTTCCTCCTGCGCGAGGCCCCGCCCGCCGCCGCCGGCTCCGCCACCACGCCCTCCGAGCGCATCAGCGCGCGCTTCAAGGCCCTGGGCGCGATCCGTTCCGCGGGCAAGGACCGTCTCTCCGACCTCGCCGTCGCCCTCGGGCTCCCCCTCGCCGACTTCGAGGCCGCCTTCAAGGCCTGGGCGCCCAAGGCGAAGTAGCCGAGCTCGCGCCCCGGTGAGTAGCCGGTGCCTGACCCCAATGCCGGTGACTTAGGGCTACGCCGCACGGGGCTTCTTCCGGGTCTTGTAGGTGCTGCCGTAGCCCTTGCGCTCCCGTGGGTAGGACCGGTCGCGTCGTGGAGGGAGC
>JANOFW010000293.1:0-1854 GCA_031413835.1 Planctomycetia bacterium | reverse complement strand
TGCCACGAGACGCGGTAACCCTCCGCGAAGCACAGCTGGAGGTCGCCGGCCTCGTGCGCGGTGGGCCCGCTGTACTCCTCGTGCAGGAAGACCACACGGCGGATGGGCGCCTCCTCGGGGGCGTAGTCGTTCCTCAGCGCCAGCAGCCCGGCGCGCAGCTCCTCGCGCAGCCGGGGCACGTCGGCGGGCTCCACGATGCCCTGCGGCCGGCGTCCCTTGACGTTGAAGAAGACCTGCCCCAGGCCGATGGCCACGGCCTTGGTCTTGCTCCAGTCCACCACGTCCACGCCCAGGTCGCCGCGCTGGAACAGCTGGCCGAGGTTCTTCTCGCCCATGTCGCCCTTGAGAGCCAAGTAGCCCTGCTCGAGCAGCCACTGGTTGACGTTCACGCCGTAGCGCCAGGTGGCGAAGCCGTGATCGCTGACCACGAGCAGCAGGTCCTCGGGCGCGAGCGTGGCGCGCACGGCCCCCACGATGCGGTCCATCTCGCGGTAGGCCAGCAGGATCGGATCGCCCAGGCGCGCCGCGACCTGGGGGTCGTGCTGCGGGTGCCCCGTGTCGCGCACGCGGAAGAAGGCGTGGGCCACGCGATCCGTGGCCGTGAAACACTGGAAGACGCAGCGCGAGCCACGCGCCAGCTCGCCCAGCAGCAGGGCCGCGCCGCGACGCATGTCATCGAGCGCGTCGGCGAGGAAGGCCTCGTCGTCCTGGCGGTAGTCGTTCAAGGCGAAGGTCTGCTCCTGCCAGCCCACGGTCTCGAAGAGCCCGTAGCGGGCCGCCAGCTCGGCGCCGTACTCGGGAGGGCTCGTCAGCGGGAAGGGCGACGCGCGCATGTCGAGGTTGACCGGGTCGGCCAGCACGGTGAGCGGCGCGAGCGACTTGACCTCCAGGCGCACCAGGCCCGCGATCTCGAGAGCGGGGAGCGTGCCCAGCCGGAAGCGCACGGCGAAGAACTCGCTGCGCCCCCCCAGCGCCAGGGTCTGGGTGCGCCCGTCGAGCGTGACCGCCACGGAGACTGGCTTGCCGTCGGGACCTCGTGCGACCTCGAAGGCGATCGGCACGCTGGCGCGCCCCAGCATGCCGCCCGCGCCGTGGGGCAAGGTGGGGTCGAGGGGCCCGGGCAAGGTGGACACGTAGCCGTCGGCCGCGGAGCCGGCCTTGAGCGGGACCTGCGTGCCCCCGAACTCCGAGATCATCGCGGCGAAGCCGGGCCGCGCCGACCAGGTCGTGATCGCCCCCGCGGCCCCCGATACATCCGGCACCCCGAGCCCCGCCAGCAGGCGTGCGCCCGGCAGGTTGGGTGCGGGGAAGAGGTGCGGCTGGCGCAGCGCGAGCACCGGGTAGCCGGCGGCGTGCACGCGCTCCAGGAAGGTCGGGAAGGCCAGGCGCGAGCGCACCAGCGGCGGGCGCACGATCAGGCGCCCGCCCAGGAGGCGCATGGGCGTGACCTCCACCATCCCGTTCTCGGGCGTGAAGTCCTCCCCCGGCGTGACGAAGTCGTGGATGGCGTGGCGGCCCGGGTTCACGCCGGTGAGCAGGCTGGCCCAGGCCACGGGCGACTCGGGCGGCAGCTCGCTGCGCAGGGGGTGGAAGGAGCCGTCCCTGGCGAGCGCCGCAAGGTGCGGCAGCTCGTCGGACTCGAAGTAGGCGCGCAGGATGCGCTCGTCCACGCCGTCGAAGCCGAGCACGACCAGCCGCGGGTGGCTGGCCGCATCGGCCGCGGGCGCGGGCGCTCGCCGGGGAAGGGCCGAGCCCAACGCGTCCGCCAGCAGGAAGGCGCTGGCGGCCGCGGCGGCGACGAGCAGGGGGAGGAGGCGCAGGTTCATCGTGGGGCCGCCAGGATGGCCCCGGGGG
>JANOFW010000292.1:0-6857 GCA_031413835.1 Planctomycetia bacterium | reverse complement strand
CATGGGACAGTGGGTCAGCAGGCAGTTGACCACATGGGACAGTGGGTCAGCAGGCAGTTTGACCAATAAACAGCGCTTTTTCCTCATTGGCTGCGAGAGACGCGCACGGGCGAAGCGGGTGGGCGGGTTGCGCAGGTGAAGGGGCACGGGCTGGCGGGCGTGGCTGGGGGCTGCCTCGCGCGCCGCCCCCAGGGCCTCGACCACCGTGTTGCTCTTGGGGGCCGTGGCGAGGTGGATGACCGCCTGCGTCAGCGCCAACTCGCCCTCCGGGGCGCCCAGGAACTCGAGGGCGTGGAGCGCGGCCACGGCGGTGGTGAGCGCCAGCGGATCGGCCGCGCCGATGTCCTCGGAGGCCATGGCGACCAGCCGCCGGGCGATCACGCGCGGATCCTCGCCCCCCTCGAGCAGGCGCCCGAACCAGAACAGCGCGGCGTCCACGTGGCTTCCGCGCAGCGACTTGTGCAGCGCGCTGAGCAGGTCGTAGCGGTCGTCGCCCGAGGCGTCGTAGGCCCGCGCGCGCGCCTGGGCCGCCTCGCGCACGTCGGCGGCCGAGATGACGCGCGCGGCCTCGCCCGCCCCAAGCACGCGCTCCGCGACCAGGTGCGCCGCCGACTCGAGCACGCCCAGCAGCCGGCGCGCGTCGCCGGCTGCGGCCTCCAGCAGCGGGGCGTGCGCCTCGGGCGCCAGGGCGAACGCAGCGCCCAAGCCGCGCTCGCCGTCCGCGAGCGCGCGCGCCGCGATGCGTTCGAGCGCCTCCGCCCCCAGCGGCTCGAGCGCCAGCACCCGCAGACGCGAGAGCAGGGCCCCGGTGAGCGCGAAGCCAGGATTCTCGGTCGTGGCGCCCACCAGCACCACCGTGCCGTCCTCGACGTGCGGGAGGAAGGCGTCCTGCTGCCCCTTGTGGAAGCGATGGATCTCGTCCACGAAGAGCAGCGTGCGCCCGCCCGACGCGTGCAGCTCGCGCGCCGCGGCGATCAGCTCGCGCACCTCCTTGACGCCGCTGGTGACGGCCGAGAGCGGCACGAAGGTGGCCCCACAGGCCGCCGCCAGGAGCCGCGCCAGGGTGGTCTTGCCGCTGCCGGGCGGGCCCCACAGGACGAGGCTCGGCAGCTCGCCGCGGGCCAGCGCGGCCGGGAGCAGCGCGCCCGGGGCCAGCAGGCGCTCCTGGCCCTCGACCTCGGCCAGGGCTCGCGGGCGCATGCGCTCGGCCAGCGGGGCAGGCGGCGGCGTGCTCACGGCTTGGCGAGCAGCTCCACCAGGTCGTCGATGAGCTCCTTCGGGTCGCCCTTCCACGTGCGACGGTTGACGAGGATGGCGAAGCACATCCCGGGCGCGCCGTCGCGTGCGTCGAGGTAGCCGGCCAGCGCGTGCACCCCGGCCTGGCCCAGGGTGCCGGTCTTGGCGCGCAGCCGGCCCTTGGTGTGCCGCGTCAGGAGCCGGTCGTCGAGGGTGCCCTCCTCGCCGGGCGCGGCCAGCGAATCGTGCAGCATCGGCCCGCGCAGCAGGTCCTGCTCGAGGCGCAGCAGCACCAGCGCCACCGTCCCGGCCGTGGTGCGGTTGGCACGCGCCAGGCCCGAGCCGTCCACGATCTCGGTCTGCTCCGGCTGGGGGATGCCGCGGCGGCGCAGCATCTCGACCACGGCGCCCTGGCCGGAGCTCCAGCCGCCCCGGCCGGCGCAGGCCACGCCGCAGGCCTTGAAGACCTGCTCGGCGTAGAAGTTCTGGCTGCGGCGGTTCATGACGCGCAGGGTGTCGAGCAGCGGGCTCTCGTGGCTCACGAGCGTCCGGCCGGCCACGCGGTCCCCGCCGTCGCGCGCCGCTCGCACGCTGCCCTTGACGCGCACGCCGGCCGCCTCGAGCCGGCGTCGGAAGGCGCCCCCGAAGTAGGCCAGCGGGTCCGGCACGGGAACGTGGAAGGTGTAAGCGCCGCCCTGGAGGGCCACCTCGCCACGGACCTGCACGGCTTTGCCGTTGGTCGTCCAGGTGGCGCCGACCACGTGCCGCCGGCCCTCGATCGTGGTGGTCAAGTTCTCCACCGCCCAGGCCCCCGACGTGGAGGGCAGGTCGAGCGTGCCGCGCGCCCCCGAGCGCCCTGCCGGACGCACGGTGACGTCGAGACAGGAGTCGTTGAAGGCCAAGCCGGCCACCGGCGCGCCGTACCAGCGCTCCTTGTCCTCGGAGGTCCAGCCCGCGTGGGTGTACTCGCGGTCGAAGGCGCCGTCATCGAGCACCAGATCGCCCTGCACCTCGCGCACCCCGGCCGCGAGGACCTGGGCGGCCCAGGCGTCGAGCACTTGGGTAGGCGCTCCACCGCCGAGGCGGCCGCTCAGGTTGGGGTCGCCGCTGCCGTGCACGACCAGGTCGCCCCCCAGGACCCCTACGGAGAGCCGCCCGCGCGCGCTCACCGTGGTGCGGAAGACGTGTCCGGGCCCGAGCAGGTCGAGCGCGGCGGCGGCCGTGAGCACCTTGGCCACGGAGGCCGGCACGAGCGAACGCATGTGCCCTCGGCTGAAGACCGCGCGCGGCTCCTCGCCCAGGGTGAGCACCGCGATGCCCAGCTCGGCCTCGGGGATCGCGGCGCGCTCCAGGCGTCGGGCCAGACGTCCGGCGAGGCCTTCGAGCGGGGCCTCGCTCGGGGCCGCGCTACGCGGCGCCGCCCCCAGCAGGCACAGGACCACCAGCGCTGGTAGGAGAACGCGCCTCATGGCCCCATGTATAGCCCAAGTTCCCCAGGCGGCCACAGGCGGCGTCCGGCCCACCCCCGCGCCGGGTCCGGTCGCCGCGAGTGCCTCCCTAGCCTCTGAGCGATGCCGGACCGTTCCTTGCCGCTGCACGCATCGGAGGGACGCGTGCAGCGCCGCGCTGGATGGGGTGCGGAGGGCCGCCGCGGAGGACGCCGTGTAGTCTTTCTACATCAGGACGACGCGGTGGCCCGAGCGCCCCCAGCCCAGCGCGGCGCGCTAGAGGCCGCGCAGCCAGTCGGGTTTGAGCGGTAGCGCCCCCGCGCGCGCCAGGTCGATGGCCGCGAGCAGGCGCTGCTTGTCGGCCGGCAGGCGCCCACCCAGGGGCAGCCAGTTGCTCGCGTGGTTGCTGCGGAAGACCGTGGCCGAGAGCTCGAGGCCCTCCACGAGCGCACGCAGCTCCTCGAGGATCTCGGGCGGCGAGGGCAGCTCGAAGGCGCCGCTCTCGACGTCGGCGTGGAGCGGCGTGCCGGGCACGGGGGTCACGCACAGGCAGGAGACGAAGCGCGGGTCCATCTCGCTCACGACCCGCGCCGTGTCACGCGCATGCTCCAGGCTCGCCGCGCGACCGGCGATGCCCAGCAGCACCATCACGCTCATCTTCATGCCCGCGGCCTGAGCGCGCTTGACGGCCCGCACCTGCTCCTCGATCGTCGCGCCCTTCACGATGCGCCGGTTGGTCTCCTCGTGCCCGCTCTCCAGGCCCAGGTAGGCGATCGTCAGCCCCAGCTTCCTGAGCTCGACCAGCTCCGCGTCGCTCTTGGCGTTGATCGAGACGGCGTTGGCGTAGCTGCCCACGCGCGCCAGGTCGGGGAACGCGCCTCGCAGGGCCTTGAGCACCGGCACGAGCCGCTTCATGGGCGCCGTCAGCGCGTCGCCGTCGAGCAGGAACACGCGCCGGGTCTCGGGCATCAGGCGCGCGGCCTGAGCGATGTCCTCGAGGATCTCGGCCTCGGGCCGCAGCGAGAACTTCTTCGTGAGGTACATCGCGCAGTAGGTGCACTCGTTGTGGCTGCAGCCGTAGGTCACGTGCAGCAGGTAGGAGTCGGCCTCCGAGGGCGGACGGAAGACGGGTTCCGCGTACCTCATCGCACGCGCTCCGCCACGAGCGCCACGCCGGAGGCGTCGAACCGCACCACGCCCCCTTCGGCGTCCCAGTCCTTGAGGACCAGCACCTCGCGCGCCGGGAGGCCGGGCAGGCGATGGTGCACGCCCGTGTGCACGTGGCCGGCCACCAGCAGGTCGGCCCCGGCCTCCTCCAGCCAGCGCCGCGCCAGGCCGTAGTCGATGTCGAGCAGCCGGCGCTCCTTGCGCATGACGGCACGCCCGGAGGTGCGCCGCAGGGCCCGCGCCAGGACCTGGATCCAGCCGTAGGGCAAGAGGCCCAGCAGGCCGCGGATGGGCGGGCAACGCAGCAGCCCGCGCATGCGCAGGTAGGTCGGGTCGCCCGTGACGAGCAGATCGCCGTGCGTCAGCAGCACGCGCCGCCCCCCCCAGGTGGTGCGCACCAGGTCGGGCCAGACCGCCAGCGGCACGCCGGGCAGGCGGCGCAGCATGAAGTCGCGGTTGCCGGGCTGGAAGCAGAGCGTCACGCCGCGCGCCGCCACGCGGCGCAGCGCCTCGATCACCGGCTGCACCCGCGCTTCGCGCTCCTGCCCGCGGCCCACCCACCAGTCGAAGATGTCGCCCAGCAGCACCAGCGTGCCCCCACGCTCGCCCTGCCGCTCGAGCCAGCCGAGGAAGCGTTGTTCGACGGCGGGGTGGCGCTCGGAGAGATGCACGTCCCCCACCACCGTGACCGGCGGGGTCATCGGCGGCAGGTCGGTGATCCTGGGCAGCGAGGCGGCCATGCTGCCGAGCCTACGTCACGGGGGCTCTGGGGGAGGCGGACGGTCCGGGGAGGGCCCCGCGACACCCGGGCGAAGCACCAGTGCTCTTCTTGTCACGCCTGGCTGCTGCGCCTCGGCGCGCTGGATGGGGTGCGGAGGGCCGCCGCGGAGGACGCCGTGCAGCCTGGCTACGCGAGTCTGCCTACATCAGGACGACGGGGTGGCCCGAGCCGCGAGCCGCGCTTGTCGCGGCTCGCCAGCCAATTCGGCAGCCAGCGCGCCGCCCCCTCAGCGGCCGCAGGGGGGCGGCAGGGGGACGGCCAGCCCCTCGGCCACAAGCTCGGCGCGCAGGGCGTCAACCGCGAGACAGATCTCGGGGTCGAGCGCCAGGCCCTCGAGCGTGCCCCGGCCCTGGGCGAGGTCGTGGCGCTCGGCGGCGTCGGTGCGGCGATCGTAGGCGTGCTCGCGCAGCGTGGCGAGCCGCCGGTCCCACTCGAGCACGGCGGCGTAGCGGCCCGAGCGCGCCGAGCGCAGCAGGATCTCCACGTCTTCCTGCGCCACGTCGAAGTTGACCAGCTCCTGGGACAGGACCACGCGGGCCGCCTCGACGCCCTCGACCAGTCCCCGCAGGGAACGCCCCACGGCCCCTGGAGGCGGCGTGATCCCCGCCAGCTCGGCGTAGGTCGGCAGCACGTCGAGCAGCCCGACGTGCTCGCGCACCACCTTGCCGCCCTGCCAGGGGGCCGGGCCCACCAGCAGCAGGGGCACGCGCAGCACCTCCTCGTGCAGCACGCGGCCGTGCTCGAGCGTGCCGTGCTCGCCGAAGGCCTCGCCGTGGTCGCTGGTCACGACGAGCAGCGTGTCCTCGAGCAGGCCCTCCGACTCGAGCCACTCCACCGTCGTGCGCAGCAGGCCGTCCACCCAGCGCACGCCGTCGACGTATTCGGCCTTGAGCGCCACCGCCAGCTCCGGCCGCGGCTCGGCGCGGTAGCCCGACCACAGGTAGCGCACCACCTTCTTCACGAAGGCCGGGCCCAGCGCGCGTTCGAGCGCGCCGCGCTCGCCGCGGCTCGTGAGGAACCGCTGGGCCAGCTCCCAGGGCTCGCGCGCCGCCTGCGGGTCGAACCCCGGGGGCGGCTGGGCCACGGCGGCCCGGCGGTTGTTGCTCTCCTCGCCGTAGGGGTCGTGGGCCTCGAAGCTGTGCAGCAGGAGGTAGAAGGGCCGGCGGGGGTCGAGGCTGCGCCTCCAGCTCGAGAGCCGAGCCGGCGCACCGTCGAGCCCGAAGCCCTCCTTGGGCGTCGTGAAGCCCTTGAGCAGGCCCTGCGGCCCGTGCAGCGCCCAGGGCGCTCCGCTGTAGCCCGCCGTCTGCAGGCCCCGCTTCGTCAGGCTCTCGGCCCAGGTCGTGACGGCTGCAGGCAGCCGCGGAACGGGCACCATGCGCGTGACGCCGTGGTCGCGAGGCATCAGGCCCGTGAGCAGGCTGCCCATCGAGGGCAGCGTCCAGGGCGCGGGGGCCGTGACGTCGGTGAACAGCACGCCGCGCCGCGCCAGCTCACGGGCGTAGGGCATGTGCGCCGGCTCGCCGTTCGGGCCTGCGAGCATGTCGGCGCGCAACGTGTCGATCACGATCAGGATCAGGTTCGGGGGCCGGGGACCCTCGAACAGGGGCCTGGCCGGCCCCTGGCAGGCATGCTGCCAGAGGAGGCCGGCCCCGACGGTCAGGGCGACCAGCAGCAGCGCCACGAGCCGACGCCTCACCGGGGGGCCTCGGCCGCAGCCACGGGCAAGGGGCGCCCGTCCAGGTCGTCGAAGGCGAGGCCGAACCAAGCCAGCGCCGTGGCGGCCACGTCGCGCACGTGGTAGGGACGCTCGGGGGGCGCGGGGGGCACGCGGCGGTTGGCGAGCACGATGCCCGGCACCACCTCGGGGTCGGTGCTGCAGTGGTCGCCCGACCAGGGACGGTCGTTGCGCTCGACCACCCGTCCGCTGAAGCCCCCCAGCAGGGCCGTCTGCCAGGACACGCGGTAACCCTCCGCGAAGCACAGCTGGAGGTCGCCCGCCTCGTGCGCGGTGGGACCGCTGTACTCCTCGTGCAGGAAGACCACGCGGCGGATGGGCGCCTCCTCCGGGGCGAAGTCGTTCCTCAGCGCCAGCAACCCGGCGCGCAGCTCCGCGCGCAGCCGGGGCACGTCGGCGGGCTCCACGATCCCCTGCGGCCGGCGTCCCTTGACGTTGAAGAAGACCTGCCCCAGGCCGATGGCCACGGCCTTGGTCTTGCTCCAGTCCA
>JANOFW010000291.1:0-1648 GCA_031413835.1 Planctomycetia bacterium | reverse complement strand
CGCGGCGATCTCGGCGAGCTCGGAGCGCTCACCCTTCACGAGCGTACGCAGCGCACGCAGCGCGTGGGAGCGGACGTCGGGCTCCAGGCTCTCCAGGCCGAGCACCAGCAGCGGCACGTCGTCCGGGCCCCCGATCCGGCCGACGGCCTCGTAGGCCGCGCGACGCACCAACGGCTCGCGGTCCTGCAAGGCCCGCCGCACCGCAGCCTCACCCCGCGATCCGGGCTCGCCACGCAGGCCCAGCACGCCCAGCCCGCGCAACGCGGCCTCGCGCACGGTGGCCTCGGCGTGCGCGACCAGGACGCGCAAGCCCTCGGCCGCATGCGGCCCGCCCGCATGCCACAGCGCTCCCGCTGCGCGCAGCCCATGCTCGGCCACGGCGATCTCAGGCCGCTCCAGCAAGAGGCGGACGCCGGCCTCCGGCGCAGGCGAGGTGACCTCCGCCAGCAGCGCGTCAAGGGAGCCAGGCTCGACCGCCGTCTGGACCTCGGGCTCGGCCCCGAGCCGCGGCAACTGGCCCAGCAGGGCGGCCACGCCGATCAGGAGGGAGGCCGCGCGCAGGTGCGGGCGGCACGCGGAGAGGAGGGTCACGCTCACCTCCGAGGCTCGTCGAGCTCGCGCCAGTGCTGCCGCTCCACCCGCGCCGCTCCCATGAGCAGGAGATCGTCGAGGGCCTTGTCGTAGTGGAAGTCCACGCCGCCGCTCACGTTGATGGTGCGTGCGACCGCAGCACCGAAGAAGTGGCTGCCTCCGTGGAGCGAGAACGTCGCCGCCGGCCCGTAAAGCGCCATCGCCGACGCGTTGCCGCCCGCCACGCTCACGCTGGTCGAGGTAGGCGCGAAGCCGACGGGCAGGGCATAGGGATGCGCGAAGACCTGCATGGCCCCCGGTCGGCCGGTCGCGTTCACCAGCGTGCCGCCGCTCAGATCCATGCTGCCGGTCACGTAGATCTTCACGTCGCCCTCGAGGCGCAGGGTGGCGTTTCCCTGGAGGCTCAGGCTGCTGAAGAAGTACGTGCCCGCGCCGAGCGTGAGCGTGCTGCCGGCGTTGCCGCGCAGGGACTTCGTGACCGGGTTCCAGGTCGGCGCCTTGCCCGCCACGGTCCAGGTGCCGTTCTGGTTCACCGCGTTGGCCGCCGCGAACGTGGCCAGGGGCGTGGGCGGCATGTCGCGCTCGACCTCGCGCGCGGTCGTGTCGCCCGTGACGACCGGGTTGCCGTTCTCGAAGACCGAGCGGCCCGGACCAGGGACGGCGTCGCCACGCACGGTGACGCTAGAGCCCATCAAAGTGATGAAGCCGGTGTTGCTGCCGAGGTGGCCGCCCGCGACGGCGTAGCTGCCGTAGGCGTCGGTGTTGACGGCCTGGGCGGCATAGGTGGTGCCCAGGCGCGAGTCGTAGGCGTCGCTCAGCGAGTTGCCGCCGTAGGTCAGGCTGTCGATGGAGAACAGACCCTCGACGAAGGCCCCGCTGCTGCGACGGCGCAGACCCACCTCGACGCGCCGACGGCTCAGGCCCACGCTGCCCGTGGCCACGGCCGTGAAGCGCTCGGCGACGAGGGGGTCCGCCGTGACCACGACGCCGAAGGTGCCGTCCGCCCAGGCACCCGAGAGGTTGCCGATGCCGTCGGCTCCGGGGTCGAGCAGGCTGG
>JANOFW010000290.1:0-11683 GCA_031413835.1 Planctomycetia bacterium | reverse complement strand
CGCGCCAGCTCGCAGCAGATCACGCGCAGCCCCTGGGCGCGCGGCGGAGCCTCGATGTGGCAGACGCGTTCGGCGGCCAGGGCGATGGAGCAGTTGTTCGAGAGCGGCGCGAGGTAGTTGAGCCGGTCGGTGTAGGGGATGAAGCGGTGGTAGCCCAGCGTCTCGCCGAGCTTCTCCATGCCACGGTGCAGGTAGCCCACATCGGGGGTGGCCTTGATCACCCGCTCGCCGTCCACCTCGAGCACGATGCGCAGCACCCCGTGCGTCGAGGGGTGCTGCGGCCCCATGTTGAGGACCATGCGGTCGCCGAGCTCGTCGGCGCCCTCGAGGCGGATGGGCGCGTCGGCCAGGACGTCCAGCAGCGGGGCCGGCGCCGAGGCGCGCGAACGGACCTCGCTCAGGCTGTCGGGCGCGCTCATGGGGTGCTGCCTACAGGGGGCCCGGGGGTCGGGTCGAGGCCGGTACCTTACGGGACGGGGGCCTCGGCCGGAAACGCAGAGGGGAGAGGTGACGGGTCGCGGTGCTTGCCCGCGGGCGCTCGGCGCGCCGGAGCGGGGCGCTCAGGCCGCTTCCTCCTCCTGACGTACGCCGGATACGCGGCGTCGTCGTCATCGGCCTTCCGCTACCCGCCCGGCGCGCCGGTCCGCCTCACCACGGGTCCCGGACGCGAGGGGGAGACCACCAACACGGCCCAGCCGGACGGGGCTGCGCGCTGCGGCGACCCTTGGCATCGCCCGGTAGGGGCGCCCCTCGTGGGCGCTCGCGGAGTCCGTAGGGACCCCCGCAGGGCGCGAGGTACCCCATCGTGGGCGGGTCAGGTCCGGCCGGAGGGTCGACGCCGCGCCCCGGCGCCCCCCCGGCCCCCCGCCATCGCGTCTTGCGCTCCTCTTCCCCCCATCTGAGGTGCGCAAGCGGGGTCTCTCCCCGCTTCCAGCATCCTCAGTCCCGGAACCGCAGGTGCCCCTGGAGGGGGAAGTCCTTGCGCATGGGCCAGCCCTCGTAGTCGAAGGGCATGTAGATGCGGGTCAGCTCGGGATGTCCGGCGAAGTCGATGCCGAACATGTCGTAGGTCTCGCGCTCGGCCCAGTTGGCGGCCTCCCAGAGCGGAACGAGCGAGGCGATCGAGGCCCCCTCGGCCAGGCGCGCCTTGACGATCAGGCGCTCCTGGGTGGCCAGGTTCATGACCACACCCACCACGGTGAAGCGCGGCGCTCGCTCCGGATAGTCCACGGCAGTGTGGTCCACCAGGAACTCGAAGCCCACGGCCTTGAGCGCCTGGAAGACCTCCAGCCAGCGCTCCGCCGGCACCAGCACTCCGGCCGAGTCCGGGTTGCTCGACCACTGGGGCCCGAAGGGTGCCAGCGCGGCCTGCGTGGCCGTCGTGACCCCCGCCGGGACCGCCTGGCCGTATTGAATGCTGCTCGACTTCACAACCAGACCTCTTCGTCTTATTTATATAAGTGATTGCCTTGCAATCACTTACTGATGATGCCTCGGATCGAGGCCTTCTGCGGTCCGTCTTCGCCAAAGCGCTCGTCGCTGGTGCCCAGGGCCATCGGCGGCCCCTCGCCACGGCCCAGCAGCTGGCCCGCACGCTCGGAGAGGGGCACCGGCGCCCCATGCTTGTCGGTCGCGAGGGTCAGCTTGTAGGAACGGTCGTTGGCGATCTTCTTCTGGAGCTCGATCAGGCAGGTGAGGACGGCGTCGGGGCGGGGCGGGCAGCCGGGGATGTAGAAATCCACCGGGATGAACTCGTCGATTCCCCTGGACCACGGGGTAGGAGCGGAACATGCCGCCGGAGGAGGCGCAGGCCCCCATGGCGATGACCCACTTGGGCTCGGCCATCTGGTCGTAGAGCCGGGTCATGACCTGGGCCATCTTGTAGGTCAGGGTGCCGGCCACGAGCAGCAGGTCGGCCTGGCGGGGCGAGAAGCGGGCCACCTCCATGCCGAAGCGGGCCATGTCGTAGCGGCTGCAGGCCGTGGCCATGAACTCGATGCCGCAGCAGGAAAGGCCCAGGGGGAGCGGCCAGACGCTGTTCTTGCGGCACCAGTTGGCCATGCCCTGGACCGTGGAGAGCAGGAAGGAGCCCTCGCTGCTGCCGGTAGCCTCCAGGCGCTCCTGGGTGGTCGTGGGGGCGGGGGTGCTGACCTCGGCCATGGCGCTACTCCTTGCTCCAGCTCACAGCGCCCTTGCGCATCACGTACCACCAGCCCAGGAAGAGGATGCCCAGGAAGACGATCATCTCGCCGAACAGGAAGGCGCTCTGCTTGTGGAAATGGACCGCCCAGGGGTAGAGGAACACCACTTCGATGTCGAACAGCACGAACAGGATCGCCACCAGGTAGAACTTCACGCTGAAGCGCTGGTGCGCATCCGTGATCGGCGGCATGCCGCACTCGTAGGCGGCGTCCTTGACGGGGTTGCCCGCCGCCTTGCGCCCCAGCACGAACGACAGGCCCAGGTTCAAGGCCGCGAAGCTGAACGCGAACACCAGCATCACCAGCACCGGGATGTACTCGGCCCACTGCGGCGCAGCCGCCAGCAAGCACTGCGGTGCAGATGCGAAGGGGAGGGCGAGGCTCACGGCGAGACGCGGCTCCGGGACAGACCTCCATTGAACCCCGCTTGGCAGACGCCGGACAGGGAAACCGGGATGCGTGGCCCCTGCCGCACCGGAGGGGCCCGGGTCGCGGGCCGTGGGCGTGTGAGCCCCCGGGCCACGGGGCTGGAGTCCGTGAAGATGGGGCCCACGCCGTAGCGCCGGCTGCTGCGCGGCAGCGCCTGAGCGTGGACCGTGGCTCAGCGCGCGGGGGCGCTGGGGGCCTGTGCGAAGTAGGACTTCATGGTGTCGTACATCTGCTTCAAGCGGGCGTCGGCGCCGCCGAGGGCGAAGTAGCGCTCGTAGTGGGCGAAGGCCTTCTTGACGCGCTCCTCGTCCTGGTAGGTGTTGCTGTTCACGTGGCAGAGGATGGCCAGGTTCTTGTGGGCATCGAGGAAGGTCTCGTCCTTGGCCAGGGCCTGCTCGTAGGCCTCGATCGCCTCCTTGTCCTTGCCGTCGCGGTCCAGGGCCAGGGCGACGAGGAAGTCGCCCATCGGGTGCTTGGGCAGCGCCTTCAGGAGCGCCTCGCCCACCTGCTTGGCGCCGCCGAGGTCGTCGGCCCGTAGCCGCGCCTCGGCCAGGGCACGCGCCGTGACGGGGTCCTTGGGCGCAGCCTTGAAGGCTGCCTCCAGGCGCTTGGTCCCCTCCTCGATCTTGCCGGCCGCCAGCAGCGCAACGGCGAGCGTCCGTGAAGCGGCGATGTCCTTGGGCTCCTGCGCCACCGCGGCCTCGAGCACCTTGAGGGCCTCCTCGTGCTGGCCCAGCTGGCTGAGCGCCGCACCCAGACCCACCTGAGCCGGGACGGCCTTGGGGCGCGCCGCGAGCACCGCGCGGAAGCAGGCCTCGGCCTTCGCCGGCTCGCCCAGCACCAGCAGGGACTCGCCCGCGAGGTACTGCGCCTTGGCGGCGTCTGGGCTCTCGGGAGGCACCTCGGCGGCCAGCAGGACCACCTGCTTGTGGTCGGCCGCCTCGAAGGCCTTGGACAACGCCTCGAGGGTGGGCGGCGCATCGGCCGCCGAGGCTGTGCCGACGGCGGCCATCAGGAGCGCCGTAGCCAGGGGCATGCGCAGGTTCATCGGGAGGGCTCCTCGAGGATCGGGAAGGGTGCGCCGTCGCTCCAGGCGGAGAGCACGCGCGCCAGGTCGTCGCCGGCCGGCGTGCGCGCCGCCTGCTTGGCGGCCCGGGCGAGCTCGCCGCGAGCCTCCGCGGGATCGGTGGCGGCCCGCTCGCGCGCTTGGAGCAGGGCCCGGCGCGCGTAGAGCGTCGCGGCCAGCACGTTCGCCCGCGCCTCGCTCTGCTCCCAGGGGGCCGGGGGAGGACCGGATTCGAGCGCCGAATCGAGGGCCTGCTGCATTTCCTCGGCGGGCGCGCGCACCGGCAGCAACCTGACGACCTTGCCGTCCGCCTCGCGCAGCGCCAGGTAAGGCCAGCTCGTGCGCATGATCTGCTGCACCTCTGCCTCGGGCAGCTTCGCGGCGTCGAGCCGCAGCGGGACGGTTCGCTCGAGCAACGTGAGCACGCCCGGATCGCTCAGCGCCGTGCTCTCCAGCGCCTGGCAGAGGGGGCATTCGGCGAAGTGCACGTAGAGCAGCACGCGGCGTCCCGTGAAGCGCGCCAGCCGCGCGGCGGCCTCGGCGTCGTCGAACCAGGCGATGGTCCCCTCGCGCACCGGGCGGTAGCCGGCCGTCAGGGGGGCGGGCCAAGACGGTTCCTCGCCCGTGAGCATGATCGCGGTCAAGCGCACGTTCGCAGGCACGGGCGGGACCGCATCGGGCCGCGCCCCGAGCCACAGGGCACCCGCCACCAGCACCGCCGCCGCCGCCCCTGCGACCCAGCGCCAGGGCCGCCGCGACCGCGGACGCTCGATGTCGAGCGTCAAGTCCGAGAATTCGAGCCGGCTCGGCGGCACCGCCGTGCGCAGCGGCTCGGTGAAGAGCTGGGCCGCGCGCAGCTGCTGGGCGAGCTGCGCCGCCTCTGGGTCGCGGGCAATGCGGGCCTCGAGCACGCGCCGCGCCTCGGGCGCGAGCGTGCCTTCCGCCCAGGCGCGCAGCGCGTCGAGGTCGAGGTCCGGCTCGTGGCGGGGATGGTCGTTGTTCATGCGATGGGCAGCTGGCGGCGCGGTGGGGAGGGATGCCGGCCGAGGAGGTCGAGCGCACGCCGCAGGCGCGCCTGCGTGGTCTTGGGAGAGAGCCCGAGCACCTCGGCCACCTCACGCACGCTCAGGCCGGCGACATGGAACAATACGCAGGCCTCGCGCGGACCCTCGGGCAGCTGCTCGATGGCGGCCCGCACCTGGGAGGCCGCCCGCCCGTTGCTCTCGGCGCGGCCGTGGTCGGGCTCGGGCCCGATCTCGGAGCGCGCGGGCGCATCGGCCGCGAGGGCCCGACGTCGCGAGCCCTTGCGCAGCCCGTCGAGCCAGAGCCGGTAGGCGATTGTCATCAACCAGCCCCCAGCGGCGCCGCGTCCGTCCCAGGCGTCGCGGTGGCGCCAGGCCGCGAGGAAGGTCTCCTGCAGCAGGTCGTCGGCGTCGGCCGCGTGGCGCGCGAGCCGGTAGAGGAGCCGGTAGACGTGCTCACGCTCGGCCTCGAACAATCGCTGGAAGTCGTCGCGGTCGAGCGCCATGGGGCGGCCTGGCCCGACGCCCTCGGGCGTCGGGCCGGCAGCAGCACGTCGGTCGCGCCTAGATACGCGCCAGGTTCTTGGCGACAGCCGCGGCGTGGTCGGCCTGCACGCGGCAGCGCACGGCCAGGGCTTCCGTGCCGACGGCGCGCCAGGCGTTGGCCTGCTGGGCGAGCGGGCAGTGGTTGTCGCAGCCGAAGCCCTCCAAGCACCCGCCGCAGGGGGCCTCGTCGGCCGCGGCGGGAGCGACGGCGAAGGACGTCAGGACGATCGCGAACAGGGCCAAGAGGCGCATGAGGCACTCCATGATGAGCGAGACTGCTCACCCCTAACGACGTCACGAGGGCCGCGGCGGCCGCCATCTGCAGGGCGACCCGGGACGGAGGTCCCGGGTCGAGCCGCCCCGGCTGAGCGCTCAGCGCGCTGCCGGCTCGGGCGGGAGCGCCACCTCGAAGGTGCGCAGGGGCTGCTCCGTGGCCTGGGAGCCGGTGCGCGAGAGCTGCCAGTGCTTGCTGGCCGCCAGGCCGGTGTAGGTGGTCTTCTCGCGGGCGATGCCGGGCCAGGTGACGGTGACGTCGAAGGTCGTGGCCTTGCCCAGGCCCAGGTGCACGCGCGGGTCGTTGCTGCCCAGGAAGGAGGCCGAGCGGATCACGGGCTGGCGCCAGGTGCGGCCGGCGGCGCGGATCTCAAGGGCGGCGCCCAGGCCTTCGCGGTTGCCACCCGGCTGCTCGAGGGTGACGTAGGCCCAGGCGCGCTCGGGCGAGGGCGGCGTGGTGTTGAGGATCAGGTCGGGCGCGTCGTTCATGTTCGTGACGAAGATGTCCACGCGCCCGTCGTTGTTGACGTCGACGAAGCCGGCGCCGCGCGAGCACTTGTCGATGTCCATGCCGTCGCCCGCCGCGAGGCGTTGGCCGGCGGGCCCGAGCCGCTCGACCGCCTTGCGCCCGATCTCGCGGTAGCTCATAACGCGGGCGTCCACCGTCTCGATCAGGGCGTTGAGCTGCTTGTAGGTGGAGCCCGTCGCCTCGTGCAGGTCCGCCTCCTGGTAGACGTGGCCGTTGGCGACGTACAGGTCGAGGTCGGCGTCGTTGTCGAAGTCGATCCAGCCGCAGCCCCACTTGAGGTCGTAGTAGAGCGGCTGGCCCAGGTACTGGAGGCCCTTGTCCTTGAAGTAGAGCGAGCCGCCCTCCGGGCGCGTGCGCTGGCCGAGGTAGAGGTTGCTGTAGTCCAGCGCGAAGTTGGTCTTGAAGATGTCGAACAGGCCGTCCTGGTTCACGTCGGCCACCCAGGCGCCCATGCCGGCCTGGGCCTGCATGTTGGCCCCGAACTTCACGCCCAGCACGTCGCTCAGGTCGCGGAAGCGCAGGCCGCCGTCCTTGGTGGACTCGGCTTGCCAGAGGAAGGACTCCACCGAGTCGTTGGCCACGTAGATGTCCATGCGACCGTCCTCGTTGAAGTCCCAGGTGAGGACCTGGAACCCGTAGCGGGCGGTGGGCGGGCGCAGCCCCGCGGCCACGGTGCGGTCCTCGAAGGAGCCGTCGGGGGTCTGCCGCAGGAAGGTGTCGTGCTGGCCCGACAGGCCGATCGGGCCGCAGTAGGCGCGCACCTGCTTCCAGCGGCACGAGCGGCCCGAGATGGCGGCCACCGGCGTGCCGACCGGCAGCCGGTGCTCGAGGCGGCGCTTGTCCACCTCGACGGCGGGATCGGCGTAGGCGGCCACGTAGAGGTCGAGGCGCCCGTCGCCGTCGATGTCGGCCACGCCCGAGCAGGTGGACCAGACGCGCTCGCTGACGGCCGCGCCGAGGTCCTCGGCCACGTCCGTGAAGGTGCCGTTGCCGTTGTTGTGCCACAGCCGGTTGCGGCCGAAGTTGCTGACGTAGATGTCGGTCCAGCCGTCGGCGTCGAAGTCGGCCGCGGTGGCCCCGAAGCTCCAGCGCTCGTCGGCTACGCCGGCCTGCGCGGCCACGTCGGTGAAGCTGCCGTCGCCGTTGTTGCGCCACAGCTGGTCGCGGAAGACCCGCTCGCAGACCGCCTTGCGCCGCAACAGCGGGTGCAGCGTCCGGGTCTCGGGATCCAGCTCCGAGTCCAGGTCGTAGTTGGCGAACTCGTCGCCGTCGGGGATGTAGACGTCGAGCAGCCCGTCCTTGTCGAAGTCGAGCCACGCCGGGCCCACGCCCACGGCCTCGATCAGGAACTCCTTGACGCCGGCCGCGCCCGAGTGGTTGACCGTGGTGATGCCCGAGCGCGCGTTCGCGTCGCGCAGGCGCATGACCGGCGCGCCCATCTCCGGGAGGGGGTTCCAGGCGCTCACGGGCGGCCGCATGTCGCTGCCGGCCACCGTGTCGCTGCCGCCGCCGTGCCCGCCCGGCGGCGCCCCAGCCGCGCCCGCCCCTCCCGCGAGAGGCCCCTCGTCGCCGCAGCCGCCCAGGCTCCCGAACGCGAGGAGCGCACCCCCGACGGCGAGGAGCCCGCCGATGGCCAGCACGACGGCAAGACGGCGCGAGGCGGGAGGGCGCATGGGTCGTGGATCCTACCGGGCCGCGATGAAACGCACGGGACGGGGGAGCGCTTCCAGGGGGGCCGGGGGGCGCGCCTGGGCCTCAGTCCTCCCGCGCTCCGCGCGTCCTGCGCCCCTCGCGCGCGCGCGCCTCGGGGCCCGCCGGGCCCACGGAGGGCAGGGGAGGCTCCACGACGCTGCGCGTGCGCGTGCCCGGCAGGTAGATGGGCATGAGCGCGGCCTCGAGGTTCTTATGCGCGTCCTCGGTGAGCACGAAGGTGAGCTGGGCCTTGACCTCCTCGGGCAGGCGCGCGAGGTCCTTGCGGTTGGCCGCGGGCAGCAGCACCGTCTTGACGCCGGCGCGATGCGCGGCCAGCACCTTCTCCTTGATGCCCCCCACCGGCAGCACGCGCCCCTTGAGCGTGATCTCGCCGGTCATGGCGAGGTCGGAGCGCACGGGCTTGCCGGTGTAGAGGCTGGCCAGGCAGGTGGCGATGGTGACGCCAGCGCTGGGGCCGTCCTTGGGCGTCGCGCCGTCGGGCACGTGCAGGTGCACGTCGTGGCGCAGGAACTCCCCGGGGTCGATGCCCAGCTCCTCGGCCACCGAACGCACCCACGAGTAGGCCGCCTCGAAGGACTCCTTCATCACCTCGCCCAGGCGGCCGGTGATCTTGACCTGGCCCTTGCCCGGCACGAGCGCGGCCTCGATCGAGAGGATGTCGCCGCCCGCGGGCGTCCACGCCAGGCCGAGCGCCACGCCCACCTGCGGGTCCAGCGCGCGCTCGCTGGGCTCGAAGGGCGCCGGGCCCAGCAGCCGCTCCAGGTCGGCCGCGGTGACGGCGAGCGCGCCCGGGTGCTTGGCCGCGGCCTTGGGCGCGGTCTTGCTCGCGGCCTTGGCCCCCGCCTTGGCCGCCGGAGCCTGGCCCTTCGACGGGCTGGGGGCACCGCCGGCGACCTCCAGCGCGCGCTGCCGGCAGAGGGCCGCGAGCTTGCGCTGCAGCTCGCGCACGCCCGCCTCGCGCGTGTAGCCCTCGATGAGCGCGGCCAGGGCCTCGTCGTCGATGGTCAGGTCCTTCGCGCTCAGGCCGTGCTCGTCGAGCACGCGCGGGACGAGGTGGCGGCACGCGATCTCGCGCTTCTCGTGCAGCGTGTAGCCCGAGAGCGTCACCACCTCCATGCGGTCGCGCAACGGACCGGGGATGTTGTCGAGCACGTTGGCCGTGGCCACGAAGAACACGCGCGAGAGGTCGAAGGGCAGGTCGAGGTAGTGGTCGAGGAAGGCGGCGTTCTGCTCCGGATCGAGCACCTCGAGCATGGCGCTGCTGGGATCGCCGCGCACGTCCGAGCCCATCTTGTCGATCTCGTCGAGCATGAACAGCGCGTCGCGTGCGCCGGCGCGCTTCAAGGCCTGCAGGATCTTGCCAGGCATCGCGCCGACGTAGGTCCGGCGGTGGCCCTTGATCTCGGCCTCGTCGCGCAGGCCGCCCACGGAGACGCGCACGTAGGGGCGGCCCAGCGCCTCGGCCACGCTCTTGCCCAGGCTGGTCTTGCCCACCCCCGGCGGGCCCGCCAGGCACAGGATGGGGCCGCGCGGATCGTCCTTGAGGCGCCGCACCGCGAGGAACTGGAGGATGCGCTCCTTGACGTCCTCGAGGCCGTGGTGGTCGCGCTCGAGGATCCTGCGCGCCTTCTCGAGATCCACCCGGGGTCGCACCGCGAGCCCCCAAGGCAGGTCGAGGATCCAGGAGACGTAGGTGCGCGCGACGTGGTACTCGCTGGAGGCCGCGGGCATCGCCCCCATGCGGTCGAGCTCGCGCACGGCGGCCTCGCGGGCCTCCGCGGGCAGGTCGGCGGCGGCCACGCGCTCGCGCAGGTCGGCGGTCTCGGCCTCGCCGTCGCCCTCCATGCCCAGCTCGGCGCGGATGGTCTTGAGCTGCGCGCGCAGCAGGTGCTCGCGCTGGCGCGCATCGAGGTTGGCGCGCGTCTTCTGGGCCACCTCGCCCTCGACCTGCACCTTGGCCACGGACTCCTGCAGCGTCTCCTCGACGAGCCGCAGGCGGTCGCGCACGCTCTCCAGGCCCACGATGCGGCGCTTGACGGACACGGGCCAGTTCAGGTGCGCGCCGATCAGGTCGGCGAAGCGCCCGCCGCCGGCGATGTTCATGCGCAGGATGTTGACCATCTCGGGCGGGTAGCCGGTGTCGCCCTTGACGAGCGCGTCCACCATCTCCATGCAGCGGTAGATCAGCCCGTCCACGTCGCTGCCGCGCGGCTCGCGCTCGTCGATCGCCTCCACGCGCATGCTCAGGAACGGCTCGGCGCGCAGCACCTGCTTGAGCTTGATGCGCCGCAGCCCCTGGAAGACCACCTGCACGGTCTCGTTGGGCATGCGCATGCGGTGGATCACGCGGCAGGCCACGCCCACGGGCAGCAGCTCCTCGGCCGCGGTCACATCGGTGGCCTCGGGATCGCGCGGGAAAAAGCAGGCCACGATCGCGCTCTCGCCCGGGTTGGCCGTGATCATGCGCAGGCTGCGCGGGCGGTTGAGCTGCACCGAGACCACGTCGAGGGGGAACACGACCGTGCTGAACAGGCACATGCCCGCGAGCTCGTCGGGGATCGGGACGGAGGCAAGCGTCGGTTCGCGCGGCTCGGCCATGGACGGATGGTACGGGAGCCCACAGGCGGGGCCCCCGAGGTATCACCTGACGGTGCAGTCCTAGGCTGACTTCCCGGCGCTTGGTCGGCGCGCTGGGCTGGGGGCGCTCGGGCCCCCGCGTCGTCCTCATGTAGGAAGACTACACGTCGTCCTCCGCGGCGGCCCTCCGCACCCCAGCCAACGCCCCGATGTGCCCCAGCACGAGATCCAGAGTTCAACTTGGGACACCACCGGCGCTCGGGGCACGGCGCCACGCTTGCGTGGCGCCCCGCAACTCGAGTCGTCGGCAGGTAGGCGGATTGCAGAGAGGCCGCCTACGATGCTCTCCTCCTCAGCGGCCCTCCGCACCATCCAGCGCGCCGATGTGCCCCAGTCCGGACATCGGGATCGCAACCAGGACGCGAGCAACCTGACGCCGTGCCCGACGCCCTCACCCCGGCCCTGCTCGACTTCCTCGACTCCCCGGCCGGCGCGCGGCTCCTCGACGCCGCGCGAGCGACGCGCGACCTCGCGGCGCACCGTCGTCCCGGCGCGCTGGCCGGCTTGGGCACGTCCGAACAGGTCCGGGCCGCGCTCACGCAGGACAGCCTGCGCGTGCGCGCCGCGGCGAAGACGCCGCACGCCGAGCGCCTGCTCTACACGCGCGAGGCCCTGGAGCAGGCCTCGCCCTGGCCGGTGGCCCGCGACCGCGCCCTGCGCCTGGGCCTCGCGCCGGGGGCGCTGCTCGCCGACCTTACGGCCGGGATCGGCTTCGACGCGCTGGCCGCCGCCGAGACCGGCCTGCGAGTGCTCGCCCTCGAGCGGGACCCGCTGCGGGCGCGTCTGCTGGCGTTCAACGCGCGCGCACTGGGCCTCGAACGCCTGGTCGAGGTGCGCACGGCCGACGCGCTCGCCGCCCCCCCGCCCGCCGACGCGGCCTTCCTCGATCCCGATCGGCGCGCGCACGGCCGACGCACGCGCGACCCCGACGCCTTCGAGCCGCCGCTGGCCTCCTGGCCGGCACTGCTCGCGGGTTACGCGCGGGCCATCGTGAAGACCCCGCCGGCCGCGCACGACGACGCCACGACGGCGCTCGCCAGCGAGGTGGTCTCGCTCGACGGCGAGGCGCGCGAGCGCCGCCTCCTGTGGCGCGGCTTCGAGGGCGCGCCGCCGCGTCGCGCCCTGGCCCTCCCCGGCGGCCTTTCGGTGGCAGGCGCGGGACGCGCCTGGCCGGCGCCGCGACTGCCCGTGGCGGGCCTGTGGCTGATCGACCCGGACGTCAGCGTCACGCTGGCCGACCTCGTCGGCGAGGTCGCGCACGAGCACG
>JANOFW010000289.1:0-10015 GCA_031413835.1 Planctomycetia bacterium | reverse complement strand
ACGTGGCCTCTCGGGTGGTCCCCGAAAGTCGGTTTCGGCTACCATGCCCATCGGGCCGTTCCGCCCCCGGAGGAGCGCTCATGAAGATCAATGCGATCCCGGTCGCCGCGACCCTCCTGTTGTGCGGCGTGCTCGCCGCGTGCGGTGCCGAGGGAGTCGAGCCGGGGCGCGCCACGCCGGCGGGTTACTGGGAGGGCACGGTGAGCATGACCGAGACTCCCATGAAGGACGGCAACAGGACCCTCACGCGGAGCGTCGAGGCCGAGTTCTGGTTCGCGGTCACGTGGGACCCGGTCTCGGGAACCGGCACGCTCTCCGGCGAGGCCGAGGCGACGTATGACGCCGTGCTCAAGGTGGAGAACCTGCCCAAGGTCACCGCACCGGCGCCTGGCGGCGCCACGGTGAAATTCGAGCCCACTGTCGGCGGCAAGCTCACCAGCGACGGCCGCCGCAAGTTCCCCGTGGTGGGCGTCCTCATGTTGGACGCCTCTGGGTCGGGCACGCTGGCGCTGGCCAAGGCGCAGTCGGCAGAGCACGCGCGCGCGGGCATCCCCGCGCCCTGGGACACGCCCATGGAGTTCACCCTGAGCGCCGATCCGGGCGTCAGCGGAGGCATCAGCGGCAGGGCGGGCTCGCTCAACTACGACACGAGGACCGGCGCGTTGAGCGGGAGCACGAACTTCGGCGGGCTCGAGAACGCCGGGGAGGAGGAGGCCGGAGCGCAGGGCGGCGTGAGCCAGGGCGTCGACACCGGCCTCGGTGGCGACCTGATCGTGCAGAAGATCCCCATGGCCCCGTTCTCGCCGTTCCGCCAGGCCGGGGGCAAGGTGGAGAAGCGTCCGGGCGGACCGTACACAGCCTCGTACGAGGAAACCGGCGACGGCCTCTCGGTCAAGTGGAGCGCCAAGCAGATGGGGGGCGAGCAACGCGAGGCTCCACGCCTCACCCCCGAGATGCAGCAGCAGGTCGACGAGATGAGGCGCCTGCTGAGCCGCTAGCGCTCGAGGTGCCACCGGTACCCCATCCACGTCGCTGCCGCGCTGCGCGCGATGGCCGGTCGGGCGGCCGGCCGAGCGTGCAGGGAGATGCAGGGAGGCGCACGTAGTGCAGGCGTGTGGGCAGGCAAGCCATCTGGGCGCGACGTCGTAACCAACGACCTGACGCGAGGTTGCGCCGGCCTCGGTGCCGTCTGTCAAGCCGGAGATCGCCGGTTCGAACCCCGTCAGTCCCGCCATTCACTCCCCCCGTCCTGAGGCTGAAAATGGCCTCCGGGGGCCAGTTGTGGCCCGGGGGGCACCGAAGGCGCGCGTCGGGCGTCCTGGGGCCAGGGTGCAGGGTGACGCAAGGAAGCGCAGGGAAACGCGGGTAGTCCGGGCGTGACAGCAGGCGTGACAGCCGAGTGGCGAAGCAGCACGAGCTTCACGATGTGGAACCAGCCTTGGGCCAGTGCGTTGGTCCCGCCCGTTCGTCCGGCGGTTCGCTGGATCTAGAGCGCCAAGGGGAGATCGATGACTGCGCCAGCCTGATCTCGCGTGACTAGGTGGGTGGTCCCATCGTGGGGCACGACGAAGCCGAACGAGCCGGGAACCTCGCCGACCGCTGATCGCACTGCCTTCTTGCGGTGCCCGCCGACCACCTTGCCTGCCGCGCCTGTCTCCAGGAGGGTCGCTCCGAGGACTCGCGGACGGAACGCGTAGTCGAGCACGAGCGCACCATCGACCTGCGTCAAGCGGGCGATCCTTCCCGTGTCACGCACAAGGGCATCGTGGGCTGCCCGAAGCTCCCGCATGCACTCTTCGTTTCCCCAGCGATGAGCAGCGTCCTTGCCTGGCCGAACGGGCCACATGACCATCATGTCTTCACGGGACAGGTCGTAGTGCGTCCCCCAGCACTCCTTCCTGAGGAGGCCACTCACGGCAGGGGCCGATACAACTCCCGATGCATCGCCGTCACGGTCGAAAGGGGGGCAGTTTCGGGGATTCCGTGCGGGGCGACCGAGGGGAGTAGGCGACGTCGAGATCCTCTGGGCGGCGGGGGGCGCGCTGACGCGACCGGATCGGTTCCCTGTTCGGGGTCGCACTGGGGCCCCAGGACCGACTACGATGCCTCCTTCGACGGTCCCCGAAGCGAGGCGGGTCTCCCGCGACCTGGAGGAGCATGGAGCTGCCGTTCCGGACGAAGGGCGACGAGCTGCTGCGCCCGGGCGCGATGCTCGAGATGCGCGAGCGCTTCCAGCGCCACGCGAAGACGAACGACCTCGTCACCGTGGCCGCCTATGCCTTCGACCGGCGCACGCGGATGCTCCCCTTCGTCCACGCCGACACGCGGATGTCGCCCGCGGGCGTCCGGGGCATCGGCTCCGCGTTCCTCGACGCCGGCTTCGAGAAGACGCGGATCGTCCTCCAGGCCTGGAAGCGCAGGTTCGCCCCTTCCCTCGCCCGTCTCGACGGGCGCATCCCCGATCTCTTCCTGCTTTCGAGCATGAGTATCCACTCGGAGCGGATGAAGGAACTCCTCGGGGACGTCTGCCGGATCGACCCAGCCGAGCGCCCGCTGGTGATCGCGGGCGGACCCCACGCCTGGTACATGCCTTGGGACGTCTTCGGCGCCGATCCGCAGACGCCCGGCGCGGCCGACCTCGCGGTCACCGGGGAGCTCTACGTCCTCCTCGAGCTGCTCGACCGCCTGCTCACCGAGCGTGGGCGCCTCGAGCCCCTGCGCGCGGCGTTCCTGCGCGTCAAGCGTGCGGGCAGGCTCGACGACATCCCGGGCCTCGTCTACCCGATGGGGCCCGAGGGCGCGCCGCCCGAGGAGCTCGTCGACACCGGCATGCAGCGGCTGCTCGGCAACCTCGACGAGCTCCCTCATCCGGTGCTCGGCTTCCGGCTCCTCGAGCCGCCGGGCTGGTCCGCGACGCTCGCGTCGGCCCCGCTGGCCGCGAAGCACGTCCGCCGCCATTCCCCCATCGCGGCTCTCGAGATGACCTACGGGTGCAAGTTCCGCTGCCCGTACTGCCCGATCCCGGGCTACAACCAGCACCAGGACCGCGCGAAGAGCCCGGCGCGCATCGCCGACGAGATGAAGCGGCTGCACGAGGAGTTCGGGCTCCGCTACTTCTTCGGCGCGGACGACAACTTCTTCAACCGCAAGGAGCGCGCGGTCGCGATCTTCGACGCGATCGCGGCGACGAAGCTTTCCGACGGCACTCCGCTCGGCAAGCGGGTCAGCTGGGGCACCGAGGCGACCGTCCACGACACGCTCGTGATGCGCGACCACCTCCGGCACGGGCGAGAGGCGGGCCTCAAGGCTCTATGGTTGGGCGTCGAGGACATGACGGCGACGCTCGTCAAGAAGGGGCAGTCGGTAAGCAAGACCGACGAGGCGTTCCGGCTTCTCCAGCGTGCCGGCATCCATCCGATGCCAATGCTGATGCATGACGACAGCCAGCCTCTGATCACCCGCGGGAGCATGCGCGGCCTCCTGAACCAGATCCAGCTGTTGCGCAACGCGGGCGCGATGACGGTGCAGGTGCTCATGCTCGTGCCGTCGCCGGGCAGCAAGCTCTACGAGGAGACCTACCGCGGCCTCGCCTACAAGAGCGTGGACGGCTACCCGGTCACCGAGCACATGGGCGGCGGGAACCACGTGATCGCGTCGCGCTACCCCCGCCCCTGGGAGAAGCAGCTCAACCTCCTGGCGGCCTACGTCTTCTTCTACAACCCGCTGCGCTTCCTGAAGGCGCTTGCGTTCCCGAAGAACCGCCGTGGCTACCTCGCCGACGCGGGCTTGCAGCTCTTCGGGATGTCGGGCTGGATCCGCAACATCGCGCTGACCGTGCCCTGGCTCTACCGCCTGCTGCGCGGGAACATCGTCCGCCACGTGTCGATGCCCGTGAGCCCTTTCCCCTTCCGCAGCGTGAGTGGGGGACGCGCGGCCCACGCGCTCGACACGCCCGCTCCGGCCCGGCCGACGGTCGCGACGCTCGAGCCCGCGATGCGCTGAGACGTTCCATCCCGGGGTCCTCGACTGACCCGGGATCGGTGGGGAACGATCCCCCAAGCAGCCCCCAGTGCTGTTTGTCAGACGCTTCTGGACTGGTTGTACTACCCGTACGCGACCTCACCGGGACGGGGCAAGCGACGTTCATGGGCCGGCTGGGCCGGTACACATGATCAGCGACCTGTACCGGGCTGCTCAGCGATCCAGCCAGTATCCGGGGCTCCGCATGCATCAGTCCGCGGTCATCGGCGCCCCGTACGCCACCCTCGGCAGTGTCATCGTGGACCATGTGGACATCGGCCTCACCCTCGATGCGGCGGATTTCGGGGCCGCAGCGCTCCAGGCTGGAGTCGGCCTTCTGTCGAGTGATGCGACGGTCGGACCCAAGAGCCTGGATGTGACGTCTCAGGTGTTGGCCGACATCGCCGCGGCACGGCCGCGTTCCGGGTTCCGCCTCAGGTTCCCGGTCGCATCCGACGCGGACGCCGCCGACGACTTCGCGCAGTTCAATGACGGGGAGGACTCGTTCGGGAACGGCCTCCTCCCTTTCCTCATCGTGTCGTACGAAGCGCCCTGATCCGCGCAGTCGGGCCTGGTCGAGCGGACGCCACTGGATTCACATGGTCCGCTGTGTGGGGCTCCAGAAAACTCCTCTCGCTTGAGGGGCGCGCGCGGCGGGGAATGGCTCGTCCCGGAGCCGGCCTTGAGGCCGAGCGATGGGACGCACGAAGCTGTCAGGGAAGCAGGCGGATCGGCAACGCGAACAGGCGCGCCGAGGGTCGTGGTTCGGAGCAGGGCTAGGCGCTGCGCCAGGACGCGGCCGGAGCCGGGCCAGCCACGGTCCCCGCGGCCGCCACGAACTCGCCTTCGATGCGCGCGATCTCCAGGTTCGCGCGCCGTGGTGACCACAGCGCCGGGAGGGAGCGTGCGAGCAGGGCAAAGGTCGAGTCCGGGCCGTCCCATGTCGCGCCGCCGCAACGCGTCGCGCACGCGCGCCAGTAGCGCTCCGTGAAGAGGAGCATGAGCACCGCCGAAGCGCGGGCGAAACTGAGGCGCGAGAGTTGCATGGACGCGAGCATCCGGGCGTAGGACGGGCCGCGGGCGAGGGCGAGGCGCATGATCCGGTCGCGCGCGGCGCGGACCCGTGCCTTGAGCGCGGCGTCGAGCAGGGCGTCGCAGCGCCCGAGATCGCCGCGGAGGGTCGCGTCGTAGGCGATGCCGCGCGCGAGGTCCTTCTCGATGTCGCGCGTGACGTTCGCGAGCTGGATGAGCTCTCCCACCTGCATGGCGTCCTCGAGCTCGTTCCCGGTCAGCACGGCCGACGCCCCTGCGCCCAGGCGCACGAGGCGCACGGTGAACACGACGGGGTTGCCGAGGACGACGCGGCAGTACTCGAGGAGCGGCGCGTCGCCCTCGAGCCTGCCGCCCCGCGACGCGAAGGTCTCGGAGGACCAGCGCATGCCCTGGGCCATGTCGCGCACGAGGTCGCGGATCACGCCGCGAACCTCAGGCGCAAGCGCTGCGTAGACGCGGTCCACGAGATGCGCGCGGCGGACGAGGATGAGGTGCGCGCGGTCACGGGCGTCCTGGGCGGTGGACTCGCTGATCGTGGGCGCCGCGCCCGGAAGGGACGAGCCGTCGGCCTCCTCCGCGAGTCGTGCCGCGAATCTCGTGAGGGCTTCGTCGCGCGTCGCCGCGTCGGGGACGAGGTCCTCGTACGTGTCGAGCATGCGGCAGTAGAGGTACGCCACGGCGGCGGGGAGGGCCGACCGCCCGGGGAGGAGCGCGATGCAGGCCGAGAACGTGCGCGCGGCGTGAGGGAGGATCGCCCAGACGAACGCCTCCGGGTCCTCGATGCGGCCCAGGGTGTCGAGGTCCGGACGATCGCGGCTGGCGAAGACGCCGCGCGCGATGAGGCCCGGTCGGCGGAGCCAGAACGGGGTGCTCACGCGGCGGCCGCTGGGCGCGCGCAGCTCGAGATCACATTCGGGCGCGGCGCGGAGCGGGACACGGTGGCAGGATACCTCCGCGCCGGCTCTCGCCGGACCACCCCCTCAGCGCCCGTTCCTTCCGTGTCGCGCTGCCGACCGCTACTCCTAGGGGCCACCCCCGCCGATGTCCGGTGGGCCCCCGGAGCACGGCCATGGACAAGAAGATCATCGCGGTGGTCGGCGCGACCGGCGCCCAGGGCGGCGGGCTGGTCCGCGCGATCCTGGCGGACAAGGCGGGCGGGTTCGCGGCCCGCGCGCTCACGCGCAAGCCCGAGAGCGAGAAGGCGCGTGCGCTGGCGCGCTTGGGGGTGGAGGTCGTGGCGGCGGACGTGGACGACCCGGCGAGCCTGCGGCGCGCGTTCACGGGCGCCCACGGCGCCTTCTGCGTGACCGCGTTCTGGGAGCACATGTCGCCGGAGAAGGAGCAGGCGCAGGCGGCGGCGATGGCGAAGGCGGCCAAGGAGGCGGGCGTGGGCCACGCGATCTGGTCCACGCTCGAGGACACGCGCAAGCTGATCCCCGCCTCCGACACGCGCATCCCCACGCTGGGAGGCCGCTACAAGGTGCCGCACTTCGACGCCAAGGGCGAGGCTGACGCGAGCTTCCGCGAGGCGGGCGTGCCGACGACGTTCCTGGTGACGTCCTTCTACTGGGACAACCTGATCCACTTCGGGATGGGGCCGAAGAAGCAGGCCGATGGCCGCTACGCCTTCGTGCTGCCCATGGGCGGCAAGCGTCTGGCCGGGATCGCGGCGGAGGACATCGGCGGCTGTGCGCTCGGGATCTTCCGCGGCGGCGCAACCTGGATCGGGAAGACGGTCGGCATCGCGGGCGAGCACCTGACGGGCGCCGAGATGGCGGCGACGATGACCCGTGTCCTGGGCGTCCCCGTCGCCTACCAGGACGTTCCCACGGCGGTCTACCGCACGTTCGGCTTCCCGGGGGCCGACGACCTCGCGAACATGTTCCAGTTCAACCAGGACTGCGAGCGCCAGGCCCTGGCCGTGCGCGACCTGAAGGTCTCGCGCATGCTCCACCCCTCGCTCCAGACCTTCTCCGCCTGGCTTGCAGCCCACCGGGCGCAGATCCCCCTGGGCTAGGTCCCCGTCGCAGGCGAGCCCCTGCCTCGTTGGGGCGGAGCGCACCTCCCGCCGCCGCCATGCCGGCGAGCGAGGATGCTAGGCTCCGCCGATGGACAGCGAGCACCCGGTCGTCATCGAGAGCCAGCCCGACGGCACCACCTGCGGACCGACGTCGTGAGCCGGCCGTCCCCCGCGTCCCCTGCCACCTTGCTGCTCACCTGCGAGCACGCGGGCAATCGCATCCCGCGCGAGCACGCGCGCCTCTTCGCCGGGGCCGGCGCCGTGCTGGCCTCGCACCGCGGCTGGGATCCCGGCGCGCTCTCGCTGGCGAAGCTGCTGGCGAAGCGGCTGCGCGTGCCGCTCTTGAGCACGACCTGGAGCCGGCTGCTGGTGGAGGCCAACCGCTCGGCCCACCTCGCGAAGATCTGGTCGCGCTTCACGGCCGGCCTGCCCGCCGAGGAGCGCGAGCGCATCCTGGAGAGGTACTGGCGCCCGCACCGCGACGAGGTCGAGGCGGCGGTCGCCGATGCGCTGCGGGCGCGCGGCGCGGTCGTGCACGTGGCTGTGCACACCTTCACGCCTGAGCTCGACGGCGAGGTGCGCAACGCCGATGTCGCGTTCCTCTACGACAGCAGGCGGCGGCCTGAGGCTGCCCTGGCCCGCCGCTGGAGCGTGCGGCTGCGTGAGGCCGTGCCGGGCCTGCGCGTGCGCCACAACTACCCCTACCGGGGCGACACCGACGGGCTGCCCACCGCGCTCCGCAAGCAGCACGCGGCCGCGCGTTACCGGGGCTACGAGCTGGAGGTCAACCAGGCCTTGTTTGCCACGCCGCGCTGGCGCGCTGTGGGGGAGGCGCTCGCCCGGGTGCTCGGCGGCACGGCCTGAGGGAGCGAGCGGGCCTGCCCCCCGGCCCCCTGCGCATCGTGATAGCGTGCGGATATGCGCCACCTCCGCCTCGCCACCGTAGTCCTGGCCAGCCTGCTGGGTGCCTGCTCGTCGTCCGCGGGGGGGCGCCCGCCCACCGACGCGAGGGTGCTCTCGTTGTTGGGCCAGGTGCCCCCCGAGCTCGACGCCGGCGCGCGCTGGCTCAACGTCCCGCCCTCCTCGCTCGCCGCGCTGCGCGGCCGCGTGGTGTTCCTGCAGTTCGCCTTCCCCACCTGACCCGCCTGCAAGGCGATGCAGCCCCACCTGGTCAGGTGGGATCGCGCGTACCGCGAACAGGGCTTGACGAGCCTCTACGTGGGCAACGGTCAGCGCGTCACGCCCGAGGCGCTGACCGGGGTCATGTCGGCCGACGGCGCGAGCTTCCCGCTGCTGATCGACACGACGGGTGCGACCACGCAGACCTACCAGGTGCGCGCCTACCCCACGGCCTACCTGATCGGGAGGGACGGCCACGTCGTGTGGGAGGGGATCCCGCACTTCAACCCGGGGGCTACGGAGCAGGCGATTCGCGTCGCCCTCGGCGCAGGCCAGGCCGCTCGCTAGCCACGCGGGAGCCAGCGTCGGAGGAACGTGTCAGGGGGCGCGGGGGCGGCCTCACGCCTCAGTTCGCGACGCGGTCGAAGACCTCGTTGGCGACGGCGCGACCCTGGGCCTGACCCTGCTGGTTGTCGAACTCCCAGTGGATGCCGAGGTACATCCGGCTGCGGCCGTTCTCCTCCGCCGCGGCCCGCAGGCTCGTGAACGAACGCGTCCGGACGGGCCGGGGAGGTCCCGTGGCGTCCTCGCGGTTCACGCCGTTGAACTCGTCGGAGGTGAACGAGAACGGCACGGCGTCGGTGCCGTAGAAGTTCGCCAGGATCTGGAAGCAGGCGGCGCCGAAGGTGGCGTGGCCCGAGGTGTAGGCCGGGAAGGGCGGCGTGAAGTTGGAGGCGTCGCTGTTCGTGGTGGGGGCCCCGAGGGGCGTCCAGGTGGCATCGCCCGTCGTGGCCGGGTTGCCGTCGCCCAGGCCCGAGGGCCCCGTGCCCGGATCCGCCTCGCGGATGCCCAGGATCGGGCGCCAGAAGTCCTCCGCGTACTTCGTGTACCAGCAGACGACGCCGGCGTCGGCGAGGGCCACGTTGACCAGCAGGAAGAGCCGGGCGTTCTCGGCCGGGGTGTTGCCCATCTGCTCGGCGATCACGCGCACGATCTGGTTGTAGAGGCGCGGCGGAGGCCCGAGGCCTGGGACGCCGTCGTAGGCCCAGAAGACGCCGATCTCGGTCTGCTCGGCGGTGCGTGTGGTGGGGGTGATCGTCCCGTCGCCGCCGAGGGCCTTCACGTCGTCGAAGGCGACCGCGTACTCCGGGCTGTCGAGCGCCGGCGGCCCAGGCACCTGGTAGGGGAGGGGGCTGCCGATTCCGAAGGGCGTCACGAAGCCCCAGGTGGGCGTGAGGAAGCCTTGCCCGGGATGGAGCGGATCCTCGCGGTGACGGCCGGGCTGGGTTCCCGGCGTGTACGGGGCGTTGCCGGGGAACTCCCCCTGGGAGCCGTCGCCCAACCGCGCGGCCAGGACATCGGTGGCGACCAGGCCCCCGAGCACCGTCCCCAGGTTCTCCGCGACCCCGTCGGGGATGAGCGCCAGGTCCGCGGCCAGGGCCACGTCGAAGCTCGCCGCCTGGCCTGGGTAGAGGGCGACCAGGACGTCGCGGGCCGCCTGCGCCACGGCCGCGTCGCTCGAGAGCGTGGAGGGCACGCTCACGTCGGAGAGGAACGGCTCGTGCGAGCGGTCGATGGCGTTCAGGGCGTCGTAGATCGCGGCGTGGACCATCGCCAGGGCGCGTGCCGTGCGTGTCGGCCCGCCATGCGCCGCGAGGCCGGCTCCCGGCACGTCGGATCCGGGCAGGCTCAGGGACGCGGGCGTGTGGTCCACGACCACGGCGTTGAGGGCCACGGCGTTCCAGCGCAGGACCTCGTCGAAGCCCGAGAAGGCCGGCGGCAGCCCGCCGCTCCCGCCGCCGC
>JANOFW010000288.1:0-13162 GCA_031413835.1 Planctomycetia bacterium | reverse complement strand
GACACGAGCCACTGCCCGCTGTAGCACTCCGCCAGGCCGCCGCGCGTGTAGAAGGCCTCGAGGGCGGCCGAGGCCGTGCCCGAAGCGACGAGGTTGCGTCCCACCTCGGTCCAGGCCTCCGGCGGCGGATGGAACTGGAAGAAGGGCGAGTTCCAGAAGAAGAACTGGGGGAACTTGTAGCGGCCGGCCTTCACCAGGCCGTGGAGCTTCGTCACGGCCGTCTGGGCGGCCACGTCCACGCGCTGCAGCCAGGCCAGCCGCGTCGCGGAGCCGTCCACGAACTGCGGCAGCAGCGCGCGCAGCTCCGCCGCGCCCGTCGCGTTGGGCGGTACGCGTGCAGCGAGGTCGCCGGCGGCCTGGGCCTGAGCCAGACTGGCCCGGTGGCCGACCTGGCCCGCCTCGATCGTCACGCTGCCGGCCGCGGGATCGGCGACGAAGCGCCAGCCCAGGTGCTCGAGGAAGGCCAGGGTGGCGAGCTCGGCCTGGCTCGCCTCGCCAAGCAGCGCCGTGGCCTGGGGCCGGGGGCCGGGGTTCGGCGGCGCGGTGGGCGGACCGTCACCCTGCGCGGGTGCGGCCGCGGGCAGCAGCAGAAGGAACAGCAGGGCGGCGAGGGCGCGTGTGCGACGCATCGATATGGGAATCTAAGGGCAGCGGCGCGGGGTGCCGAGGCCGGCAGTGGGGCCAAGCAACGCGCCCCCCGGCCCCCCTGGCACAATCAGGATGTCGGTCGTCCCGTGAGGAGGGTCGCATGCGCCTCAAGCTCTCGTTCGCCCTGGTGCTGCTCGGTTGCCTGGCCGTCCTGCTCCCCTGCGGCTTCGCCGAGCCGCGCGCGGGCTGGAATCTGGCCGCGCGCCTGCCGGCCTCCACGATCGCCTTCCTGAGCGTCGAGCAGCTCGATCAGATGCAGGCGCGCCTCGAAGCCACCGCCATCGGCAGGCTCATCGCCGACCCCGCCATGCAGGAGTTCCTTGCGCCCCTGAGCAAGGCCGCCGAGGAGGCCGCCGGCCCCGATCTGCTCCCCGCGCCGGTGATGGACGCGCTCAAGCACCTCGAGCACCTGCGCGGCCAGCTGGCCGTGGGCTTCGTGGGCATGGACGAGTCGACCGGGCCGCAGATCGTCGCCAGCCTCGACTTCGGCGCGCACGTGGCCGAGTTCGCCGAGTTCCTGCAGAAACTGCTGGCCGAGGTGGGCGGCGACGACGTCAAGGTCGAGGTCGGCACGCAGGACGGGCGACCGCTGTGGACGATCGCCATCCGACAGGGCCCGACGATCGCGGCGACGATCCTCGACACGACCTTCGTGGCGGCGACGGATCCGGCGCTGCTCGCCGCCGTCGCAGGCGGCGCCACCGAGGGCTCGCTGGCCCTGAGCGCCGACTACCAGGCGGTGCAGAAGCGCTTCGGGGGCGGCGAGGGCCTCGCCTTCCAGCTCTACGGCAACGTCCCCGCCGCCCTGGCGACCTTCGGACGCGGCTTCGACGGCCAGGGCCGGGCGCTGGCCGACGCCATGGGCCTGGACACGGTCAAGGCCGTGGGCTACGGCATGTCCTTCGCGGGCGACGGCTTTCGCGACTCGTTCGTGCTCCACACGCCGGGGGCCGACCACGGCTACATGACGATGTTCACGACGGCGCCCCTCGAGCGTTCTCGCCTGCTCGATCTCGTGCCGGGCAACGCCTTCTTCTTCTCGGAAGCCAACGTGGGGCTCGATTCCTACATCAGCGGGCTGCGCAAGTTCATGACCACGCTCGATCCCGATATGGGCGAGCAGATGGATGAGGGCCTGGCCCAGGCCAACAAGATGCTCGGCCTGGACATCGAGAAGGACCTCATCGGGGGCCTGGCCGGAACTCTCGGTTGGTACGGCGGCCTCTCCTCCGGCGGCGGCCTGTTCCCCGAGCTCGCCATGCTGACCACCGTGAAGGACCCTGCCGCTTACGAAGCGCTGCTCGTGCGTGCGATGGAGGGCATCGCCGGGGCGGTGAACGAGTCGGGCGAGGTCATCGCGCGTCCGCGCGAGCTGCTCTACGAGGGTCAGAAGCTGCACCTGATGGAACTGCAGATGGCCCGCGGCGACGACGTGGTGCCGTTCACGCCCTCGTGGGCGCTGCTGGGCGACCGCCTGGTCGTCACGCTCGTGCCCTACACCCTCAAGGACGTCATCTACCGTGCGCGGCATCCCGAGCGCGCGGGACCGGGCCTCAAGGAGCAGGAGGACTTCCAGGCCCTGTGGGCCCAGAAGCCAGCGGCCGCCTGCTCGGTGGGCTACCTCGACTTCCAGGCTCTGCTCACGTTGCTCTACGACACCGGCGTGCCGCTGCTGCAGGCGGCCGTCAAGCCCAACGTGCTCGGCGAGATGGGCGCTCACCTCCCGCTCGACTTCGCGGCCCTGCCCCCCGTGCGCCACGTGCGTCCCTACTTCCGCAGCGTGGGCATGTACCAGGTGTTCAACCGTGACGGGCTCGAGATGCACCTCTCGGCGCCGATCCCCATGCTGCCCATCGCCCTGGTGGCCGTGGGCGTCGGCGCCGCCACGATGCTGGCGACGCGGCGCGGGGCCATGGAGAGCATGCCCGGGATCCCGCTCATCATGGTGGACCCCGAGGAGCCCGTCACGGCCGAGATCGCCACCGTGCGCGCGCGCGTCCAGCTCGAGGAGCTGGTGCGCTACGTGAGCCTCTTCGTGCTCGAACGCGGCGAGCTGCCCGCTTCGCTCGAAGCCCTGGTGAAGGCCGGCTACCTGGAGGCGCTGCCCGAGGATCCCTGGGGTCGTCCGGTGCTGCTCATCGTCTTCGACGCCGCCAAGCGCGACTTCCGGCTCGTCTCCGTAGGGCCCGACGGCGAGGAGAAGAGCCCGGACGACATCCTGGCCGGGCCGCGCTAGGCTGCGCGTGGGGTCGTCCCTGGGCGCCACGCCGAGCGTGAGCGACTTCCGCAGCGACACCGTCACCCGACCTAGCGCCGCCCTGCGGCGGGCGATGGCCGAGGCCGAGGTGGGCGACGACGTCTACGGCGAGGACCCCACCGTCCAGGCGCTCGAGCGCGAGACCGCCGCGCTGCTGGGCAAGGAAGCCGCGCTGTTCGTGCCCAGCGGATCGATGGGCAACCAGATCGCGGTGCATTTGCAGACCAGCCCAGGCCAGGAGGTGGCGCTGGGCTCCGAGGGCCACTCCTTCGACTGGGAGCTCTCGGGCCTGGCCGCCCTCTCGGGCGTGCAGGCGCGGCCCCTGCCCACCCAGCGCGGTCGCTTCGACGTGGAGCAGGTGCGCGCCACGCTGCGGCCCGCGGGTGGGTTCCGGCCGGCCTGCAAGCTGCTGATCGTGGAGAACACGCACAACTTCCAGGGCGGGGCTGTGCTGCCCTTGGAGCACCTCCAGCAGTTGCGCGAAGCGGCCCTGGCCCGCGGCGCGCGCGTGCACCTCGACGGCGCGCGTCTGTGGAACGCCGCGGCGGCCTCCGGCGTGGCGCTCGCCGCCTACGCGGCCTGCGCCGACTCCGTCATGGTCTGCTACTCGAAGGGCCTGGGCGCGCCGGTGGGCAGCGCGCTTGTAGGCGAGGCGGCGCTGATCGCCCGGGCGCGCGAGACGCGCAAGCTCTTCGGCGGCGGCATGCGCCAGGTGGGCGTGCTGGCCGCGCCCGCGCTGCTGGCCCTGCGCACGCACCGCGAGCGGCTGGTCGAGGACCACGCCCGGGCCCAGCGCTTGGCGCAGGGTCTCTCCGCGCTGCCCGGCGTCGAGATCCTTTACGCGCCGGTGGAGACCAACATCGTCTTCGCCCGCTTCCCCGGCGCCGACGCCGCCTCCCTCAAGGCGCGTCTGGCCGCCCAGCAGGTGCTCGTCGGCACGGCCGGCCCCGACACCCTGCGCTTCGTCACGCACCTCGACGTGGGCGACGGCGACGTGGCTCGCCTGCTGGAGGCCCTCGCCCTGTCGCTGCGCGGCGCCTGAGCCGGCCGGGCCTGGGGGGCGCTGCTGGGCACGTGCCTGCTGGTAGCGTGAGCCCGTGCCCACCGTCCTGCGCATCGTCACGCGGCTGAACCGGGGCGGGCCGCTGCGACAGCTTTCGGCGCTTGTGCCGGGGCTGGCGGCCCACGGCTGGACGGGGCCGGTGGCCTTCGGGCGCGTGGAGCCGGGGGAGAGCGACGGTCGCCGCGAGCTGGCGGGCGCAGACCTGAGGCCCCTGGCAACGCTGCAGCGGGGACTCGCTCCGGCGCTGGACCTGCGTGCGCTGCGCGACCTGCTGGCAGTGGCACGCGCGACGCGGCCTGACCTGATCCACACGCACATGGGCAAGGCCGGGGCGCTGGGGCGGCTGGTGGCCAAACGCCTGGGACTGCCGGCCGTGCACACCATCCATGGCCATCACTTCGACGCGCCGGGGCGACGCGGGCGCCTGGCCGTGCTCGCCGAGCGGCGTCTGGGTCGGCTGACGACGCGGGCCATCGTGCTCAGCCCCCGTCAGCGGCGCGACGTGGTCGAGCTGCATCAGGTGCTCCCCAGCGAGAAGGTGAGTGTCGTGGGGCCGGGCCTGGACATGTTGGGCTTTCGCGCCTCCGCAGGAGGGGCGCCAGGCGGCGACGGAGCGGGCGCTGCTCAGGCCCTCGACTGGCTCGAGAGCGACCGCCCCACCTTCGTGTGGTGCGCGCGCTTCGTGCGCGTCAAGGATCCGCTGCTCATGCTCGAGGCCGTCGAACGCGCCGGCGCGCCCTGGAGGCTGGTGATGGTGGGGGGCGGCCCGCTGCTCGAGCGCACGCGTCGACGCGTGGTCCGGCGCGGGCTGCTCGAGCGCTTGGCGTTCACGGGCGAGGTCGTCGAGCCCGGCCCTTGGCTGGCGCGCGCCCGGGCGCTGGTGCTCAGCAGCCGCAGCGAGGGCGCCCCGCTGGCGATCCTGGAGGCCTACGCCTTGGGCCTGCCTGTGGTCGTGCCTACGGTGGGGGGGATCGCCGACCTCGTGGGTCACGGCGAGGAGGGGCTGTGGGTGCCGCCCGGCGATCCGGCCGCGCTCGCGGCGACGCTGGACCGCCTGTCCATCGACGACGCGCTGGCCCAGCGCCTCGCGGCGGGTTCGGCCGCCGCCGCCACGCGCTACGACGGCGGGCTGCTCGCCGAGCGCACGGCCGCCGTCTACGCGGAGGTGCTGGCGGGCAGCACGGGTCTCCCGGGGGGACGCAGGGCCGTGGGCCGGTAGCATCGGGGCCATGACCGGTCCCGAGGTCCATCCCCTCCACGACCCGAGCCTCAAGCCGCTGGACGCGCCGCGCGAGCGGTTGGCGCCCTGGCTGCGCAAGCGCCTGCCTCCGCAGGACACGGTGGACCAGGTCAAGGGCCTGATGCAGGACCTGGGCCTGAACACGGTCTGCCAGAGCGCTCGCTGCCCGAACCTCAACGAGTGCTGGTCGCGCAAGGCGGCCACCTTCATGATCATGGGCGAGCTCTGCACGCGCACCTGCCGCTTCTGCACGGTGCCCAAGGGCCCGCCCTCGGCCCTCGACGCTGCGGAGCCCGAGCATGTGGCCGAGGCCGCCTTCCGCCTGGGCCTGCAGCACGTCGTGGTCACCTCCGTGGACCGGGACGATCTCGAGGACCAGGGCGCGGGGCACTTCGCGGCCACGATCGGGGCCATCCGTCGTCGTCTGCCCCAGGCCGTGATCGAGGTCCTGACGCCCGACTTCCGCGGCGTCGTGTCGCTCGTGGACGTGGTGAGCGCCGCGCGGCCCGCGATCTACAACCACAACCTCGAGACCGTGCCGCGCCTCTACCGGCGCGTGCGACCCGGAGCCGGCTACCGGCGCAGCCTCGCGCTGCTCGAACGCGTCAAGCAGCAGCATCCGGAGCAGTTCACCAAGTCGGGCCTGATGCTCGGGCTGGGGGAAGAGCGCCAGGAGCTGCTCGGCGTGCTCGCCGATCTGCGCGGGGTCGGCGTGGACATCCTCACCCTGGGCCAGTACCTGCGGCCCTCTCTGGCGCAGCTGCCCGTGGAGCGCTTCGTGCCTCCGGAGGAGTTCGCCGAGATCGGCGCTGAGGCCCGGGCCCTGGGCTTCCTGTCGGTGGCCAGCGCCCCGTTCGTGCGCTCCTCGTACAACGCCGCCGAGGTCTACGCGGCGCTGGGCAGCGCGAGCGGCGCTGGCGGCGCGTGAGCGATCTGGGGGCGAGCGGGCGGGTGGCGTTCCTCGACGCCCCGGCGGGCATCGCCGGCGACATGCTCCTGGGTGCGTTGCTCGACGCGGGCCTGCCCCTGGCCGTGCTCGAAGGCGTGGTGCGCGGCCTGGGCCTCGAGGATGTGAAGATCCGCAGCACGCGCGTGCGCCGAGGCGCGCTGGCGGCCACGAAGGTGGACGTCCTCGTGGGCGGCCAGGTCGAAGGGCCGGGCCACGGACATGGGCCCGCGCACGCTCACGCGACCCACGACCACGATCACCACCACGAGCACGGTCACAGTCACGACCACGGTCACCTGGGCCAGGTCCAGGCGCAGCGCACCTATCGCGAGGTGGTCGAGATCCTCGACCGTGCGCAGGGCCTCCCGCCGGCGCCGCTGGCGGACGCGCGGCGCGTGTTCCGCGCCCTGGCCGAGGCCGAGGGCCGTGTTCACGGCGTGGCACCCGACGAGGTGAGTTTCCACGAGGTCGGAGCGCTCGACGCGCTGGTGGACATCGTGGGCGGCTGCGTGGGACTCCACGCCCTGGGCGTGAGCGAGGTGCGCGTCGGCGCCCTGCCCTGGCCGGCGGGGGGCAGCGTGGGCTCCGCCCATGGCGCGCTTCCCCTGCCTGCCCCCGCCGTGGCGCTGCTGCTCCTGGGCCAGCCCACGTTCCCGAGCGGCGAGCACGTGGAGCAGGTGACGCCCACGGGCGCCGCGTTGACGAGCGCGCTCTCGCGGGGCAGCGAGGTGCCCGTCGGCTTTGTGCCAGAGGTGGTGGGCCTGGGCGCGGGCACGCGAGACGGGGGGCGCCTGCCCAACGTGCTGCGCCTGGTGATCGGCGCCGTGGGGCCGGCCGTCGAGGCGCTCGACGCCGTGCTGCTCGAGACCAACCTCGACGACGCCACCGGGCAGACCCTGGCCCAGGCCATCGAGCGCGCCCTGGCCGAGGGCGGGCTCGACGCCTGGGCCGTGCCGGCGACCATGAAGAAGGGCCGCCCGGGCCACGTGCTGAGCGTGCTCGCGCGACCCGCCGACGTCGCGCGCCTCGAGCGCGTGCTGTTCGAGGAGACCCCCACGCTGGGGGTACGTCGCCACGCGGTGGCACGCACGGCCCTGGCGCGCCACCACGTCGAGGTGCAGACGCCCTTCGGCAGCGTGCGTGTCAAGGTGCGCTCGGGTCCCCGCGGCCCGGAGGCGACCCCGGAGCACGACGACTGCCGGCGGCTGGCCGAGGTCCGCGGCGTGCCCCTGCGCACCGTCCAGGAGGCGGCCCTGAAGGCCTGGAGCGGGGCGTAGGAGGGCCACGGGCCTCCCCTGTGGTCCTCGCCTGGGGGTACCGTGGACCCGGTTCTCCTCAAAGGCCCGCCATGCGTCCCGACCACCTCCTCGCCGTCTCGCTGACCCTGCTGTTCGCGCTGGCCCCCGGCGTGGCGCGCGCCGACGAGCCCGCGGCGCCGCCTGTACCGCCGGTTGCGCCGGAGGGCGCGCCGGCGCCTGCGCCGCCGGCCGAGGAGCCGCCGCCGGGCGCCGACATCGACCCGCTCGTGGGACGCATCAGCGGCGAAGGGGTCAACCTGCGCGTCGGACCGCGCGTGGACAACGAGCCCGTCGCGCAGCTGGCGCGCGGCACGCTGGTGATCGTGGTCGAGAAGCTCCCCGGCTGGTACGGCGTGCGCGTGCCCGCAGGCTTCCCGGCGGCGGTCTCGGCGGAGTTCGTGGCCGAGGAGAACCCCGACGAGGTGCGCGTCAAGGCCAAGCGCCTCAACGTGCGCGTGCAGCCCCCCGAGGAGGGGCGCCCGTCGCCCGGCTGCTTCCGCGATCCCTTCCTGGCCGACCAGATCCTCACGCGCATCTCGAGCGACCGGGGCTGGGTGTGGGTGCTGGCCCCCGAGGAGCTGCGCGCCTACGTCAGCATCGACTACGTCGAGATCCTGGGCCCCCTGGCGGAGCATGCCGAGGCGATCGTCACGGCCCGCGATGCGCGCGCCAAGGAGGTGCAGCGCTTGAAGGACGCGCGTGCGGCGGCGGCCACGGCCAAGGCCTCGCTCGCGCTGCGCAGCGCCATCGGCCAGGCCCAGCACAAGCTCGACCGGCTGCGCCTCGAGGGGGGCAACGACAAGACGCCCGTCGCGCTGGTCCACGAGGAGCTCTCGCAGGCCGTGGCGGGGGCCCCGCACGCGCCTTCCTCCGACGGCGTGCTGGCCGCGCTGATGCTCGAGGACCTGGACCGCGAGATGGACCTGCGCGAGGCGCGCGCCGAGGCCGCCCAGGCCAAGATCCGGGGCGATCCCGCGCCACCCATGCCGAGCATCGCGCCCGAGGAGTCCTCGGTCGAGATCGAGGGGCAGCTCAAGTGGGAGGCCGTCCCCGGCTGGCGCGACGGCGGGGTCTACGTGCTCTGGCAGGACCAGAAGCCCAAGCGCGTGCTGCGCCTCGGGACGGGAGGCCCCTTGCCGCACCCGGACCTCAAGGCCCGCTGCGACGGCAAGATCTGGCGCTTCCGCGGCTCCTCGCCCGGCCAGCGCACTCTGGGGCTGCCGGTCGTGGACGTGAAGGAGGTTCTCGCTCCGACATCCCTGCCCCGCTAGAAGCGGAGATCGAGCCCCAGCACCACGTTGAGCCCAGGCTCGTTCACGCCCGAGCCGTGGATGCGGTAGTTCTCGTCGGTGATGTTTTCGAGCGCGAAGAGCAAGTGCGTGTCGCGGCCGACCCGGTAGCCGGCGCGCAGGTTGAGAACGTCGTAGCCTGGCGTGCCCCCGGGCGGGATGCGCTGCGTGTCGGTCTCGTTCTGCAGCGAGAGGCGGTCGGCCTTCCCCGCGTGGACCCACTCGGCCTGGGCCCAGAGGCGGCCATGCGGCGGCTCGAAGCGCAGGCCCAGGAGCGAGGTGAGCGGCGGCAGCCGGTCGAAGTCGTCGCGCACCTTGACCTGCGCGGCGGTGAACTGGTCCACCTCGCCGTCCATCCACGAGAGGTTGCCGAAGGCCACCCAGGGGCAGGCGAAACGCCAGGCGGCCTCGACCTCGAAGCCCCACAGCCAGCCGTCGCCCACGTTGTCCTTGCGCACCTCGGGCACGGTGGCGATCAAGACGCCCGTGGGCGAGCGTACGATCGTGTCGTCGAGCAGCGTGGCCCACACGGCGCCTTGCATGCTCAAGTTGCGGCTCTCGTGCTTGGCGCCCAGCTCTCCACCCAGATAGCGGTCGGGATCCAGGTTGACCGACGGCGTCTCCACGACGCTGGTGGACTCGAAGGCCGTGAGGTCGGAGAGGCTGGGCGCCCGGAAGGCCTGCGAGAGGCCCCCGTAGATGTTCCAGGTGCGTGAGGCGTGGTAGAGGGCGCGCAGGCTACCCACCAGGGCGGTCCAATCCTCGTCCACGCCGATCACGTTGCCCGCCGTGGCCGGGTTGCTGCCCGCCACCAGGGGGTTGTCCACGCGCTCGGCCTGGGCCGCCGCGTAGGTGAAGCGCAACCCCGCGGTCCACTCCCAGCAGCCTGCCACGAGGCGGTCCTGCACGTAGACGCCGACCAGGTCGTAGGAGGCGTCGTCCCCCAGCGGGCCTTGGATGGTGGGGGCCTGGGGGACGCCGTTCAAGAAGTTGTCCTGGAACGAGTCCACCTCGTCGTGCCAGGCGTCGGCGCCCAACGTGATGGTGCCCCAGCGCGTCGGCCGATCGAGCTGCACGGCCGCGCCGAGGGTGTTGACCGTGAAGCCTGAGAGGTCGCGGCGTCCGCCCGTGCGGTCGCGCACCTGCTCCTCGTCCTGGCGCTGCCAGGAGACGAGCACGTGGCCTGACGGGAACGGACCTCCGGCCTTGTCCCAGGCGTACCGGAGGTAGGCGAGGTCGCGCTCCTGGTCGAGGTCGCGCCGCAGCTCCGTGCCCACGACCGTGCCGTGGAAGGGCACGGCGAAGACCGTGCTGTGGGTGCGCGGCACGTCGTCCTGGTCTACGTGCTGGTAGGCCAGGGTGAGCAGGCCCGAGGAGCCCACCTTCCAGTCCAGGCGCAGGTCGGCGTCGATCTCGTCGTAGGAGGTGTAGGGCAGCTTGCCGGCCCCCGACTCGATGTCGCCGTATTCCTTCCATGACACACCGCCCAGCCAGCCGAAGCGGCCCGAGTTCCCTTCGAGCTCGCCACGCACGAAGAGCGCGTCCTCGGCGCTCGCGTAGCGCGTGAACAGCCCCCCGTTGAGGTGCGTCCCGCAGTCGAAGCACATCCGGCGGCGCGGAACCACGTTGACCGTCCCACCGACGGCGTCGCTGCCCCAGAGGACCGAGTGCGGGCCGCGCGCGATCTCGAGCTCGCCGATCGTGTATTGGTCCACCGTGGCCCAGTACTGGTTGGGCCCGGAGCGGAACGCGCTGTTGTTCAGCCGTACGCCGTCGATCAGCAGCAGGTTGTGGTAGCCGGTGAAGCCGCGCAGGAAGGGCGAGGACTGCCCAGGCCCGGTCTTCTGCACGACAGTGCTCGGCAGCCGCAGCAGGGCGTCCGACAGGCTGCGCGCGTTGCGTCGCTCACGCACGTCGGAGGCGCTCTCCACCGTCGTGCCGTAGGGCACGTCGAAGGTCCTGGCCTCACTGCGCAGCGGCGTGAAGATCAGCTCCTCGCCTCGCGCGAAGGGCCCTTGGGTGATGCGCGGCGGCTCGATGAGGCGCTCGGGCAGGGCCTCCACGACCTCGACGGCGGCGGGGGGCGGGGGGGGCGGAGGCGGCTCGTCGGCTCCCAGACCGCGCGCTCCCAGCACGAGCACCAGGGCGAGAGCCCCGGCCTTCAACCCAGGACGTCCCAGGCGGGAACACGTAGCCATGAGAGCCCTCCAAGTCCGGACGTTTGCGCTCGCCTGCGAGGGAGCGCTCGGCAGCGCCGGCCGGTTCACGGGCTGCGCCGCGTCGCGGCGTCAGCGTTGGAGCGCGAGCCCCACGGGTCGGCAGGCCGGCCCCAGGGCCAGGGTCCGCACGGGGGGCTCGTCGCGCAAGACCTCGATGGCCGAGCGCAGCGGGGTGCAGTCCACCGGGACAGCGCTCGTGAGCAGCGCAGGGCTCGGGGGCCGCGCTTGCCGCGCGAGCACGGCGCTGGGAACCCGCGTCAAGAGCTCGCGCCGCGCCGCGCGCGCGCCGGGGAGCTCGGCCTCTTCCGCGGCGGCCAGCGCGTAGTCCACCCAGGGCAGGGCGGCGGAGTCGACCTGGCCCTGGGCCAGGCGCGTCGTGAGGTCTTCGAGCAAGGCGGCGCTCGACGGGGCCAGGGCCGCGTCCTTGTTCGTGCCCAGGGTGCGGGCGAGGGCCGCAAGCAGCACGGCGCGCGGCGCCGCCGCGAGCGCGTGGAGCGCGGGGTCCGGGTCGGCGAGGCGCTCTGCCAGCCAGCGGCTGCCCAAACGCACGGCGAGGTCGAGCGACTCGCTTCCGGCCCCCAGCGCCCCCTCGTGGAGCAGGGCCAGCAGGACCACGCCCGTGGCGCAGGCGTCGTCCGCACCCAGGGGGCCGTCTTCGGCCTCCCAATGTCCGTCCTCTGCCTGGGAGCCGAGCAGCTGGGCCAGACGTTCCTTCCCCGCGCTCCTGGTGGCCGTCGGGCGCGCCGGATGGGGCGCCTGCGAGGCGGAGGCGACAGTTCGGGCCTCGGGGGCGCGGGGCTCGGGGGAACCAGGCGCGAGCAGCGCCACGCCCACCAGCACGGCGGCGGCCACGGGGGGCACGAAGGCGAGCCAGCGCCGCGTGCGCTGCGCGACGAGCGGAGGCGGCGGAAGCGAGCGGGCGGCGCCCAGGGCGCGCAGCTCGAGCAGCAGGCGAGCGTCGGCGTCGTGTCGGCTGCGGCAGGGAGCGCAGGCGAGCAGGTGGCGTGCCACCCGAGCGCGCCGGGCTGTGTCGCCTTCGCCGTGCGCGTGCGCGGTCAGGTCGGCACCCTGGGGGCAGCCCGCTTCGGAGGGCGAGGCTTCCTCCGGCAGGAGCGAGGGCCGGTCACGCACGCGGGTCGTCTCCGCCGAGCAGCACGCGCAGCTCACGTACGGCATGGTGCATGCGCGACTTCACCGTGCCCTCCGGAATGCCCAGGAGCGTCGCGACGACCTGGTAGGGAAGGCCCCGCACGGCGCCGAGCTCGACCACCTCGGCGAGTCGCTTGGGCAGCCGCGCGACGGCTTCCTCGAGGTCGAGACGCTCCCAGGGGCCCACGGCCGGGGCCTTGGCGGCGCAGCCGGCCAGGGCTTCGTCGCCGCCTTCGCGGTCCCGGTGCCGCGCACGGCTGCGTTTCCAGTCCAGCAGCGCGTTGCGCGCCACCGTGAAGAGGAAGGCGGTGAAGGGAGCCTGAGGGCGGTAGGCATGTCGGTAGCCATAGACCCGGACGAAGGTCTCCTGGGCGCAGTCCTCCGCGCTCCCATGGTCAGCGCCGCGGCTGAGCAGGAAGTTCACGACCCGGCTGCGCCAGCGCTCCACCAGGGCCGGGAAGGCCGTGGGGTCCTCGGCGGCCATGGCGCGCAGCAGCTCGTGGTCGCTCGGCTCGCCGACGGGCTGGGGGCGGAGGGGGGAGGCCATGCCAACAGCCTAGAACGGATCCGGCAGGCCCGTGTTCAGGGGGCCCTGCCCGGGGCCTTACAGCTTCTTGAGCGCCGCGTAGAGCTCTTGGAGCGTGCCCAGGAGCTTGTTGGCCAGGCGGTTGCTGTTGTCGCGATCGAGGACGGCGCCCAGCAGGGTGCGGGCCTCGCCCAGCGAAGCCATGATGCTCGTGCGAGCGTCCTCGAAGGCTGCGGAATCCGCGCGCGACATCTCGCGCAGCAACCGCGCCTGCTTGCCGGCCTCCGGCAGCAGCAGGTGCTCGATCTTCCAGAGCTCGAGTTGCTCTCCGTAGAGGCCCGGAGGCGGCTGCGGGGGGCCCGGCGGAGCGGCGGGCGCGACGGGGGGCGCCGGGACCGGCTCGGGCGCAGGCGCAGGTGCGCCACCGAGCGCAGGGCCAGGTCGACGGTCGCGGCCTGCGGCTGCCCGTCTTTCAGCTCGAACCAGCCGCGCAGCGCGCCCACACCCTCGCTCAGCTCGAAGGG
>JANOFW010000287.1:0-1876 GCA_031413835.1 Planctomycetia bacterium | reverse complement strand
GCGCTCGCAGACGCGCTCCATGTCGCCCGTGTCGTGCGAGGTGAGCAGCACGGTGGTGCCGTCGCTCACGCTCAGGTCCTTGACGAGGTCGCGCAGCCCGGCTTTCGCGGTCACGTCCAGGCCGATGGTGGGCTCGTCGAGGAACACGACCTCCGGGGAGTGCAGCAGGCTGGCCACCACCTCGCAACGCATGCGCTCGCCCAGCGAGAGTCGCCGGACCGGCCGGTCGAGCAGCGGTCCGACGCCGAAGGCCTCGGTCAGGTCGCCCAGACGGCGTCGGAACGCGTCGGCGTCCACCGCGTAGACGTGGCGCAGCAGCTCGAAGGAGTCGCGGACCGGCAGGTGGTACCAGAGCGTGCTGCGCTGGCCGAAGACGGTGCCGATGCGCGCCCCGAGCCGGCGCCGCTCGCGCTGCGGCTCCACGCCGAGCACGCGCGCCTCGCCCGAGGTGGGCGTGAGGATCCCGGTCAGGAGCTTGATCGTGGTGCTCTTCCCCGCCCCGTTGGGCCCCAGGAACGCCACCCGTTCCCCGGGCTGGATCGAGAACGTCAGCCCGTCCACCGCCGGGATCTCGCGCGTGGGCGCGGAGAAGAGCCCGCGCAGGGCGCCGCGGAGCCCCGGCCGCCGCTCACGGACGTGGAAGACCTTGCGCAGGTCGCGGACGAAGATGGCGGGTTCGGGAGACATCGGGCGCGGATGCTACCTGCGCCCGGCCCGGGCGGCCCTGGCTCAGCGGCGCTTGACGTCCTTGGGGGGCCGGGGGGCGAGGGCCTTCTTGAGCAGGTCGCCCAGCGTGGGCTCGGGCTGTGCGGCGCGGGCCTTCTCGAGCACGTTCTGGATCGTGGCCCGGTCGGCCACGTCGTCGGTCAGGCGGTCGCCGGTCTCGTTCAGGAGCGAGAGTCCGATGCGGTGCTGGGCGACGTCCACGTTCACCACGCGCACGTTCACCTTCTGGCCGGCGTGGAGCACCTCGCGGGGCGTGCGTACGCCGTTGGGGGCCAGCTGGCTGACATGGGCCAGGCCCTCGACGCCCGGGGCCACCTCGATGAAGCCGCCGTAGGTAGCCAGGCGCGTGACCGTGCCCTCGACCTGGCTGCCCGCGGGATGCTCGGCGGTCCAGGCGATCCACGGGTCGCTCTGCAGGGCCTTCATCGAGAGGCTGATGCGCCGGCCGTCCTCGCTGACCTCGAGCACCTGCACCTTGACCTGGTCGCCCACCTTGGCGACCTCCTCGGGCTTCTCGACCCGCGTCCACGACATCTGGCTGACGTGCACCAGGCCCTCGACGCTGCCCAGGTCCACGAAGCAGCCGAAGGGCTCGACCTTCGTGATGCGGCCGGACATCACCGTGCCGGGCAGGAGCGCCTTGACGGCGCTGGTGCGCTTCTCCTCGCGCTCGCGGCCGAGCAGGCCGCGTCGGCTGACGACGATGCGCCGCCGCTCGCGGTCGACCTCGGTCACCTCGACCGGGAAGGTCTGACCGATGAGCGTCTCGAGCTTCTCGATGCGCTCGAGGGCCACCTGGCTGGCGGGAAGGAAGGCCGTCAGGCTGCCCACCTGGAGGTCCAGGCCGCCCTTGTTCACCCCCGTCACCTGCCCCATGAGGATCGCGCCCTTCTCGAGCGTGTCCCACTCCGCGGACTGCACGCCGCGGCGCAGCGAGCAGAGGTAGATGCCCTCCTTGGCGTCGTAGCTGTCGATGTGGACCTGGAGCACCGTCCCCGTGTCGGGGTTCTCGGAGAAGTGGTCGAGGGGCACCACGCCCTGCTCGCGCGGGCCGAACTCGACGAAGACGTCGTCGCGCCCGACGTGCGTGATGGTGCCCTTGCGCAGGCCCGTGGCGCGCGTCTCCGCGCCCCCCTGGCCTCCGACCGAG
>JANOFW010000286.1:0-1588 GCA_031413835.1 Planctomycetia bacterium | reverse complement strand
ATGTCCTCGACCTCGTCGGCCTCGCCGGCGTCTTCGGTGAAGTCGATGGGCTCGGTGGACATGCCGACATCGCCGGCCTTGTCGATGAACGTGTCCTGGCTCGAGATCTCGGCCGTGCGCATGCCGCCGTGGACCTTCAAGTCGGGCTCGTTGAGCGGGTCGCCCTTGCCCTTGCCCTTGCCGATGTTGACGGTCGGGCTGCTGTCGTCTTCGAGCGAGATCTCGGTCAGCGAGGTCTCGGAGGTCTGACCGCCACGCTTGCCGCGGCCGCCGAGATCGTCGATCTCGTTGCGCTTGAACTTCATCTGGTCGCCCTCGCGGAAGGCGCGGATCTCGCCCTCGGAGACCAACCGCTTGAGCCGGTTCTCGTCGATGTTGAGCTGCCGCAGCACCTCGTCGAAGCTGTAGAACTCACCGGACTTGGACTTGGCCACAGCGGCCTCCAGAGGCGTAGGGTTGGAGATTCCAGGACGTGGACGCCATGGCCGCCCCTGCCAGGGGGCTCAGCGGACGCTCACGCCCTGGGAGCATGGCAGAAACCCGCCCCGGGTTCAAGCATCGGGAATAGCCGGAGCCAGGCCCCGGCCATTCATAGCCTGAGTTCTAACCCGCGCGGGGCAGGCACCTTAGGGGGCCGGGGGGGGCCGGCGCGAGGGCGTCCAGACGCGGCACCAGCCCGTCGACCCCGGCCGGCCACCCCGGCCGGCAACCCCGGGGCTGCCGCAGCGCCCAGGGCCCAGGGGAGCAGCGGGGCCGAGGGAACTCGCCTCGGGCAGCGCCCGCCAGCGGGGCTACTTGCCGCCCGGCAGATCGACTTTCTTTGTCGGCAGCCCGCCCGCGTCGGCGTTCACCGGCTCGGCGGCGAAAGCCCTGTCGTAGGCATCCTTGAGCTCGGTGCGGCTCTTGTCGGAGATGTCGTGGTAGCCCTCGAGCTTGAGGTCCATGTCGATGTGCCGTGCGGCGAGCAGCTTGAGGCCTCCCTTGCTGCCCGTCTCGAAGGTGTAGACCAGCACGCGCTGGCGCTGCGTGTCGAAGTACCAGACGGCGCTCTGGCCGCTGCCCAGCGAGGCCGCGAGCGCGATCGCGGCGTTGTTGGAGTCGGACGTGCCGCCGCCCGGGTTGGGTGCGGCGCGCGGACCGCTGTAGGCGTCGATGGGGTTGACCGTCGGGCCGGCGCTGCGCGGACCGTTGGGGTTGGGCTGCTGGCCGCCGCCGTTGCTGGGCGGATCCTCGGCGAAGACGCGGCCCAACATCCGGCCGCCCCCCAGGGTGGGAAGGAACAGGAACGCCAGCGTGGCCACCCAGCCGCCGGCCAAGACTCCGATCGTGAGCGAGCGACGGTCCATGTCCGACCTCCTGGGTCCGGCCAGGGCCAGGGGGCCCGGGACCACCCCGCAACTGTACCGCCCTCGGGGCGTCGATGGGCCTCGCGGGCCGCTCCCCGAGGGCGCTGCGAGGCCTCCGTAGGCTGCCGGCAGGGTGCGCCGCCTCACCGCCCGGTCACGGAGGGGTCCGCGCCCGGGGGTGGCGCGGCCGGGGACCCTGTCGGGCCGGGGCCGACGGCGTCGGGCGCCTCGCGCGGCAGCAG
>JANOFW010000285.1:0-18500 GCA_031413835.1 Planctomycetia bacterium | reverse complement strand
AACAGCAGCCCCGACAGGAGCACTGTGGCGCGCCGCCCTGCATGGGCGCGGAGTACTGGCACGGCCAGTCCCCGATAAACCAGTTCCTCGACGATTGGCGCGGCCAGGCACATCACGATCAGGGTTGCCAAGACGTCTTCACGGTAGGAAATGTCACGCGGAAGTGCGGTCGGATCGAACCAGCCTGCGCGCACGGCCACCACGCCGACGGCCAGCATTACGACGTAGAGACCCACGACCCAGGCGCAGAGCCGTCGGATCGCGGCGCCAGCGTCCGCGGGGACAGCGCCGGCAAGCCCGTGTGCGGCAGGCGTGCTGGCCCGCAGGGCGAGCAGCGCGCTCAGCGCCACCCCGGCCCCCGCGGCTCGCACCCCGTACCAGCCCAGCCGGGAATTGGGACCGAGACCCGCTAGCCACCATGCGCTCTGGTTTGCCGCGATGCACAGGTCGAAGGCGATCGCCACGGCGCCTACGACCGTGAACAGCATCTTGCGCCGTGCGTCCATGGCTACGGCGCTTCGGGGGTGCGGGCGAGCAGCACGCCTAGGAAGTACGGGATCCAGCGCAGCACGGCAACTCCCGTCTGCCATCGTATGCGGCTGGGCTCCGCCCGCGCCCGTTCGATGGGCTTCGCGGGTGTGGGCGACCTCCGGTCTTCGTAACCTCTCGACATCGCGCAACGCCCGTCTGCGTTGCGCCGCACGCGGGTTGGAGAGCGCGTTCTGGCCCGTCCCAGCACCGGTGTGTAGACGGACGCGTACCTCTTTCGTTCGCCTTCTCTGTGACGAAACGTCACGCCCGCGCAGGGCCAGGAATGGCAGCCAGCGGGCGGAGGGTGGTGTCCCCGGGCAGATTCGAACTGCCGACCTTCGGTTTAGGAAGCCGCGGCATGGAAACTGGCTGCAAACGCGAAGGACTGGCCCTCAGCGGGCGATTTCGGCTTGCAGCCCTCGGCGCTGAGATTCCCCGATCCACCCCGGATCCATCGCGGATTGACGCGCGGTGCTGGGACGGGTGCTGGGACGAGGCATAGCGCCGCCCCTGGCCCGCTTCCCCCATGCGCCCCGGATGGAGCACCGATCTGCAAGGCCGCGGCGCGTGCTGGGCTGGGGCCGCGGCCGGTCCCAGGCCCCTGGAAGGCCTAGACGGCCTCGGTCCTCCGGCACCCAGTACTGGAGTGACCGTCGTATCTTGGCGGGCATGCAGCACACTCGCGATGTGGCGTCGGATACGTACACCCTGGCCGGTCGCGCGCCCGCTCGTACGGGTACTTTGCGGGCGGCGCAAGGGGGGTGGACCCAGGGGTTGGGCAGGACTCTGGGCGCCGCCACTCTCCTCGCGCTCGCGGCGGGACCCGGATACCCGGACGCTGGGGGGGATGTCGACCTGCTCGTGCCCGTGCGCGTGATCTACCCGGATGGTGCCCCGACGCCGGACGCGGAGATCGGGGTCAGGCGGACCGGCCCGCCAGCGGGTCGTGGAGTTCCCACACACAAGACAGACGCGCTCGGCCGTGCCAACATCCGAGTGCGCGAGCCTGGGCGCTACGTGGTCCACGTCGTCGGCGCACCTGGACTCGACGGAAACTGGCTGCACCGGGGTGTCTACACCTCCGCGACCCACGTCGAGGTGGCACACGAGAGTCGAGTGGAGGAACTCACCCTCGTCGCACCGCGGCCCGGGAGCTTGCGTGTGGAGCTAGACCGTGGCGCGCTGCCCGCCCCGAGAGACGGGCTGGGCTGGACCGAGATCAGCGTGCGCCGCTACTTCTCCGACCACGTGCTCAGCCATGGCCACAGCCAGGCGCGCCCGCGCCACGAGCGCGCCGAGGGACACGAGAACCGGTACATCTTCACGTTCACGGGACTGCCAGCTGGCCGGTATCGCGTCAAGACCCAGGTCAGCGGCGACTGCACCTCGTCGTTCCAAGACGTGACCGTGAGCCCGGCGGAACAGGCAAAGGTCGCGCTTGCCGTGGGGCCGCCCGCCGAGCCGGTGGAATTTCGGTGGCACGGACCGATCAACGAGAGGCCGCACGGCCAGCGATTCAACGTCAACTCCTTTGCCCGCCCGGGTCCGCTGGATGTCGTCCATGACGTCTTCCGCGACGCCGAGTCGTCTCACATCACGCGCAGGCTCGCGCCGGGCCGATACGTGCTCATCCTCTGGGACCTGAACCTGGCGATGTTCGTCGAGATCACCGGCGTCCGCGGGCAGGCAATCGACGTCGAGCCTCCTCGCGACTTCCTCGCCCCCCGGGGCCCGCGCAAGCTCGAGGTTGCAGTTGCGATCGACGAGATCCCCGCCAACGACCTGCTCGTCCTCCTGGCTCCGGTGCGCGAGCGTCCCCTGGAATCCGGCCAGTGGTTTCGCATCCAGGACACCCAGTCCACTAGCCCACACATGTTCGAGGGGTTGGAGCCGGGGTCCTACGATGTCCTCGCGCTGGACGGGGCCCTGAGCCTCACGCTGGGCCTGGATCCGAACCCGCTCGTCCGCCGCATGGACCTCCGGGAGAGGGACGGGTCGGCCCGCTTCGACCTGCTTGGGCCACGTCCAAAGCGGTAGCACCCGCTGCTCGCCGAGTGTGGCATCCAGTTCCGCGTTGCGCTGTCGCAGGCACGTATTGGCCACCACGGCGAGCGCGGCACGTGGCAGGCGCTCCTCGCCGCCCAGCGCGCTCAAGGATCGCGTAGCCGAGGCACGCTCGGCGGGTCGCGGCGTCCTCGCGGTCGAGCACGGTCGAGGGCCGAGGGCGGAGGCCTCTTGGGTGGGGGTAGTGACCCTCGGTCCTGTGCACCGGCTGCCCTCGCGGAACCGCTCGCTGGCCGTCATCCGCTGGGGTTTCGCAGAGTCCGTTCTGGCCCGTCCCAGCACCGGTGCTGGAACGTAGCGGTACATTTTTCACGCACCTGCGCGCAGGTGCGAACGGCGCCCGCGTAAGCCTTTGACGACCGCGGGCTTACGGAGGGAGGGTGGTATCCCCGAGTGGATTCGAACCACTGACCTTCGGTTTAGGAAGCCGCCCGGGTGCTTCGCCCCATTGTCCCAGGTAATGGCCCCGTGGAGCGATTCATGTCGAGCGTGAGAGTGGGGAGTTTCCTCCCGATCACCCCCCATTCGACGCCGCTCTCACGGCCCGTGCTGGTACGGGTGCTGGTACGGCGCAGATCCCTACGCCACAGCGCGAGGCAGGCGAGCCGCCCATCGGCGCGCCCAACCTCGGCGAGTGCCCCTACGCGATCGACATGAGGTCGCTTTGGAAACGCCCGAAGTCGGTCCACCCGAGCAACTCGACTACGTCGAATGCAAGGCTCACCGACTGGAACTGTGCGTACTTGGGTGGGGGTCGCTTCCGCGAACGCATTCGTGGCCTGCTGTGACGCGAAGTACGCTTACGACTGCTGTCGCCCCGTCACGGCCATCCGAGAAGAGCGCGACAAGCACTGGTCCCCATACCTCGACACGCCGCCGTTCCCCGCGTACCCCTCCGGCCACTCCACGCTGTCCGCCGCGGCCGCCTGCGTCCTGGTGTACCTCTTCCCCGAGGGCGGGCTCGAGTTCGCGCGCATGTCCATGGAAGCCGCCAACTCCCGTCTGTTCGGAGGCATCCACACGCGCGCCGACAACGAGGTCGGCGCGCAAATCGGCCAGCTGGTCGCCCTCCGCGCCAGCACCCGGGATCCGGCGGACGCCGCGAGGGGCAGGGGCCCTGCTCGCTGACGTCTGTGGTAGGCTCTGGGCTCTCTGACCCCATTCCGTCACCGGCACCCCTCGCCCGGAATGCGCCGCGGTGCGCGCGACCCCCTCTACCCTGACCGTGCCCACCGCGATGCGCCACGTTCGCCCGGCCTTGGTGTTGCCCCTTCTGGCCTCCGTCGTCGTGGGGCTCGTGCTGTGGTCCGGCCTGTGGCAGGGTCACGAGACCCCGCGCGACGTCGAGGACCGTCCTACGGTTGCTCCGGTCGAGCCGCCGGTGCTGGAGGGAGCGCCGTCGGCGGGCGTTTCGCGCCGGGCGGAGCCCAAAGGCCCGACCCTCCACGTGCGCGGCGCAGTCCGCGACGTCTCTGGGCGCCCTGCGGGGCCCGGAGCGGTCTGGGTGCAGGACGTCCCTAGCCCCCCGGCTCCCGCTCGGCTCTTCGCGCGGGGCGAGGTCGGCACCGACGGGGAGATCTCCGTCACCGCCGTGGGGGTGGCCCTCGGGGCCGACCGCAAGGTGCGCGTCCTCGTGTGCGTCGAGGGGCTGGACACCGTGGAGGTGGATGCCGACGTACCCGGCAATGGCCTCGTCGTGATCGCCCCGGTCGTGGGCGAGGGGGGGGCGGATCGACGGGCTCGTTGTGGACGACGAGGGGCGCAGTGTGCCGGGCGTCCGGCTGCGCCTGACCCGGCTCCACGCCGCCGACTGGGGGGTACCGTTGGAGCTCACCGACCCCGCGATCGAGCTCGCCCAGCCGGCCAGCCTCCTGGGGACGCACTATATCCGCTTCACGGCCGGCGAGGACGGCACCTTCTCGCTGCGCGGGCTCGAGTGGTATTCCTTCCTCGCGCTTGCCGACCCGGGGCACCGGCCTGGCAACTTCGGCCGCCTCGTCAGTGAGTCGAGCTCGTGGATCGCCCGCGTGGACGACCAGGCCCTCCGGCGCACGCTCAGCGAGAGCCGGTCCGGCGTCCCGACGCTCGACGTTGTGGTCACGTCCGCGGTGGAGCTCCAGCTTGTCGTCCGCGCCGCGGGCACGGGACAGGACGTGAAGGGTTGGCAGGCGCGGGTCGGAGACGAAGGCCGCCCGATCGGGCCCGGGGCCGGCGCGAAGGGTCCGCTCCGGATCCTCATCCCTCGGGAAGCGCTCACGGCCGGGCCACGGCCGCTCGAGCTGATCGTCTCGGCGCCGGGGTACCGGTCCATCGTCGTCCCCTTGGAGTCGCGCGGCGATGCGCGCGTGGTGCCCGTCGAGGTGACGCTCACGCGGGAGTTCCCGGGCGAACGCCGGACTCTGACCCTGCGCGTCGAGGAGGCAGACGGGACTCCGTTCGTCCGTTTGTGCCTGCTGCGCCTCCACGATGCGTCCCGTCCGGACGCTCCGCAGATCGCCGAGTCGACGTGGCTCGTGGGCCCGGGGCTATACGAGGTGGCCGTGCCGCTGGGAAGCTGGGACGCGCTGGTCATCGTAGACGACCTCCTGAAGTTGCTCGCTTGGAGCGGCCGCATCGAGGTGGGCCACGGCAACCTCGAACCTGTCGAGTGCCGCTTCCCCCCCGCGGGTTCGTTGACGATCATTCCCCCCGCGTCGAGCGGGATCACCACGCGCCGCTCCACGATCGTCTCCATCACTTCCCTTGCCCTCGGGCGGTCCACGTCCATCGTCCTGCAGCATGACGCTGCACCGGCGCACTCGGCGGCATGCCCCGTCGGTGAGCTCCACATTCGCGCCGAGGTCGGCCGTGGGGCCGTCTTCGACCGGACCTTCACCGTCCGCGCCGGTGAGCATACCGAGGTCCGGCTCGACGGCTGACGAGTTGGTATCCCCGAGTGGATTCGAACCACTGACCTTCGGTTTAGGAAACCGATGCTCTGTCCATCTGAGCTACGGGGACGCGGGGTTCTGGGAAACGATGGCACCACCGCCCTGGGAGGCTGTCAAGCGGGGCATGGCGGTCAACGCGGAGGGTGCGCGGGCGCCGGGCGGCCCTGCGGGGGCGGCGCTCAGGGGCCGATCGGGTAGACCTAGGGGCTGGCGCGGGCCGGGTGGGCCGCGGCCCGGCCGGTCGTCCAAGGTTCGAGGAGGTCGTCATGCAGCGCATGGTCATCCTGCTGGGGGTCTTGGCGTTGGGAGGCGGCGCGGCGCGGGCGGAGACGCCGACGACCTGCGCGCCGCCGCGGCGGGCGCTGATCCCGGGCGGCGTCGAGGTGGTCACGCGCGTGGTCCAGGTGCCGCCCTGCCTGCAGCAGCGGCGCGTGCCGATCTACGAGGTGGCGCAGGAGCCGATCTACGGCTGCCGCACGGTGCCGCAGTACGGGGCCGTCGCAGCGCCCATCGAGTCCACGCGCGAGGAGCCGGTCTACGAGATCAAGCGCACGCCGGTCTGCGGCATGGTGGACGTGACGGTCTACGCGCAGGTCTGCAAGCCGGTGATGGGGATCGACTTCACCTCGTGGTGCGAGGAGCGCATGGTGCCCTGGACGCACGTGCGCGTGGAGGTCCCCTGCGGCGTGCGCAAGGAGCGACGCGTGCTCGGCTACAAGGAGGAGAAGGTGCGCGTGGGCACGACCAAAGTTCCCTGCCGGGCCGGCTGGCGCGTCGAGAAGCGCTTCCTGGGCTACGGCGGCGAGCAGACCATCCTGGGCACGCGCGAAGTGCGCCGCATCGTCGGCTACCGCGACGAAGCGGTGGTCGTGCGCCCCGCGCGCACCGAGACCGTGACCGAACGCTTCCAACGCCCGGACCGCTGGGTGACCGTGAGCGACGCGGTCGCGCGGCCGAACGCGCTGCCGGCCACCGACGCCGTGATGACCGAGACCGAGTTCCGCGCGGCTGTGGCCCAGGTCGCCGCGCGCTGAGACTTGCGCAGGGGGCCGCGGGGGCGGGCGGGTAGGCTCGGCGGCGAGTAGGCTCACCGCCCATGTCCTCGCCCGTGTCCTCGCCGAGCCACGCCCACGGCTTCCTGCCGCCGGCGCACCTCCCGCTGGCACGGCTCCCCACGCCCCTCGAGCCCCTCGCGCGCGTGGGCGCCGACCTGGGCCTGAACCTGTGGGTCAAGCGCGACGACCTGACCGGCACCGAGCTCACCGGCAACAAGGTCAGGAAGCTCGGCTTCCTCGCCGCCGACGCCCTCGAGCGCGGCTGCGACACACTGATCACCTGCGGCGCCGTGACCAGCAACCACGCCCGCGCCACGGCGCTCGTGGCCGCACGCCTTGGTCTCTCCTCGCACCTGCTGCTGCGCGGCGAGGACCGCGATCCGCCCGACGGCAACCTGCTGCTCGATCGCTACGTGGGCGCCGAGATCACCTTCTTCCCCGCCGAGGAGTGGGGCCAGCGCGACCTCAAGCTGGGCGCGCTCGCCGAGCGCCTGCGGCGCGCGGGCCGCAAGCCCTACGTGATCCCCGAGGGCGGGAGCAACGCGCTGGGCTCGCTGGGCTACGTGCTTGCGGTCAAGGAGCTGCTCGAGCAGGCCGCGACCCTGGGCCTGAACCTGGGCCACATCGTCCACGCCACAGGCAGCGCCGGCACGACGGCGGGCCTCGCCCTGGGCTGCGCCGTCTGGGGGCGGCCCGACATCGACGTGGCGGGCGTGGCCGTCTGCGACGACAAGCCCTACTTCGACCGGCGCGTCAACGAGATCCTCGATCAGGCCGTGGGCCAGTGGTACGTGAGCGTCGAGCTACGCGATCAGGCGCGTTGGCGCATCGTCGAGGGCCACCAGGGGCTGGGCTACGCCAAGACCACGCCCGCGGAACTGCGCGCGCTCGCCGACGTGGCCCGCCGCGAGGGCCTGCTTCTCGACCCCGTCTACACCGGCAAGGCCTTCCTGGGTCTCCTGTCCGAGGCTCGCGCGGGCCGGCTCGCCGGACCCGGCGCCACCGTCTTCCTGCACACCGGCGGGCTCTTCGGCCTGTTCGCCTTCGGCCGCGAGGTGATCGACGCGCTCCGTAGCTAGGGCGCGAGGCTCAGGCGCGCGAGGGGGCCGGGGGGAGCGGGCTGCTGGGTGCGCTCACCGCGCCCGAGGCGCTGCTGGTCTCGCCCGCGGCGGGCGCGGGCACGCTGGTGCGTTGGAAGCGGGCGACCATCAGCGAGACGTCGTCCTCGAACGTCGAGCGGCCCTGGAAATCGGCCAGTTCCTGCAGGATCTCGCCCGCCATCAGCGTGGGGGCCAGGCCCACGAGGCCCTCGATGCGCTTGCGCAGGCCGGCCTCGCCCAGCACCGTGCCGTCGCCGCCGGCCAGGATCTCGAAGAGCCCGTCGGTGAAGAGCACCAGCGTGTCGCCCGGGTGCAGCGTGGTCACGTCGCTGGGCCGCTTGGGGTCAAACACGTCGCCGTCCATCCCCAGCAGCCGGTTGGGCGTGCGCAGGATCTCGAGCGTGCCGTCGGCGCGCAGCAGGGTCTGGCCGGGGTGGCCGGCCGTCGAGTACTCGAGCCTGCCGGTGTGCAGATCGAGTCGGAAGACGGCCACGGTCACGAAGAAGTAGGTGTGCTCGAGGATCTGGAGCGCCGCGCGGTGGATGGCGTCCACCATCGACACCGGCGACTGCCCTTCGAGCGTGATCCGCCGCACCAGCCCGTGGATGCGCGCCACCACCAGCGCCGCCGACACGCCGTGGCCCGAAACGTCGGCCACCAGCAGGTAGAGCCAGCGCTCGCCCACCACGTGGGCGTGCAGGTAGTCCCCGCCCACGAAGGCGCAGGGGATCTGGCGCACGGCCAGCTCGATCTCGGGCTTGACCATGTTCTGCGGCAGCAGCGTGCTCTGGACCGCCATGGCCAGCTTCAACTCGTCGAGCACCTCGCGTTCGCGCTGCTCGAGAACCTCGCGGCGCTCGACCTCCTGGCCCAGGGCCTGTTCCGTCTCGGCCAGGGTCACCTGCGCCCGCTCGGCTACCAGGCGCGCGCGGCGCATCTCCTCCAGCAGGCGTTCCTGCTCGCGCTGTGCCACGATGCTCACGCGCCCGGCGGCGCCCATGATTACGGCCCAGGCCAGCGGCGAGAACAGGGCCATGAGCCGGATCCACAGCGGCGCATGGACCGTGAACATCAGGAGCGGGATCGGGATGGCCAGCAGGAAGCCCAGCCACAGCGAGGGGTTGCCACGCAGGTCGAAGGTGCCCTCGTCCGTGAGGGCCTTGAAGAAGGCCCGCAGGAAGCGACGGCTGCTGGGCGGGGGGGGCTGGGGGGCGTCCATAGGGGAGAGTCGGGGGCCGGGGGGGGCGCGCAAGCGCTCCGTGCCGGATGCTAGACGCGAAGCACGCTTTCCAGGCGCAGGTTGGGCAGGGTTCGTCGTCCGTGAAGATTCTCGATCTCGAGCAGCACGCAGGCACCCACCACGTGGGCCTTGAGGCGCTCGGCGAGGGCGCGGGCGGCCCTGAGCGTGCCGCCCGTGGCCAGCACGTCGTCTACCAGCAGCACGTGCTGGCCGGGCGAGATCGCGTCCACGTGCACCTCGAGAGCCTCCTGGCCGTACTCGAGCGCGTAGGCCTCCCGCAGCGCGGCGCAGGGGAGCTTGCCCGGCTTCCTCAGCGGCACGAACCCGGCCCCCAGCATCAACGCCAGCGGGACTCCAAAGAGGAAGCCGCGGCTCTCCACCCCCAGCACCCGGTCGATGCGCTCGTTGCGGAAGGGCGCCGCCATGCGCTCGACCGCCACGCGCAGGGCTTCCGCGCTCCCAAGCAAGGGGGTGATGTCGCGGTAGAGGACCCCGCTGGCAGGGAAGTCCGGCACGTCGCGGATGACCTGGGCGAGGTCCATGGAGGGGCGCACGCTCCGACGCGGTGGACGCGCGAGTGTAGCGAGATGTTCGGTGGCTGGCCCGGAGCGCCCTGGCCTCGGCGCTCGGCTCGGCATGCCTCGTGCGAGGGCCTATACTTCGCCCCGAACCCCGCCTCGGCCCTCCGGCCCCGAGGCCAGCCCAGAGGACTGTGGAGATCCCCGGCATGCGCCTGCACCTGACCCTCGCCGTCGTCGCCCTCGCCCTGGGTGGGGGCCTGTTGTTCCGGCCCGCGCCCGCCTCGGGCGATGCCGCTTCCGACGCGCTCGCGGCGGCCGTCAAGGCCGGCGAGGCGCTCTGGAACAAGACCTACGGCACGGGCTCGAAGAGCTGCGCCGAGTGCCACAAGACCGGCCCCAACGCCATGAAGGGCTCGCGCCTGAAGAGCTACCCCAAGTTCGACAAGACCCTCAACAAGGTCGTCACGGTCCAGCAGAAGCTGAACCAGATGCTCGTGGACAAGAGCAAGGGCACCGCACTCGAGCTCGGCAGCGTGGAGCTCAACGCCATCGAGGCCTACGCCGCCACGCTGCGTTGATCCGCGGCCCGGCCGCGCGGCGTCACATCTGCGCGGGCGCGGCGATGCCGAGGAGCCCGAGCGCGTTCGCCATCGCCTGACGCACGGCGCCGGTCAAGGCCAGGCGCGACGCACGCAGCGCGGGGTCCTCCGCCAGGACGCGCAGGGCGCGGTCGCGCCCTCCTGCCGTGTGGTAGGCGTGGAAGGCCTCGCACAGGTCGAGCAGGTGCTTGGCCACCAGCGAGGGATCGCTGGCGGCGCGCGCGGCCTCGACGCGCAGCGGCAGCTGCGCCACCAGCCGCACCAGGGCGTGCTCGAGGTCGTGGGCCAGCAAGGCCGGGTCGGGGGGCGCGGGGGGCAAGCCCTCGGCCCTGTCGCGCGTGAGGATCGAGCAGGCCCGCGCGTGGCTGTACATCACGTAGGGGCCGGTCTTGCCCTCGAAGGACGTGATCGCCTCAAGATCGAAGTCGATGTCGTTCTCGCGAAAGTTTTTGAGGTCGTTGAAGACCACGGCGCCGATGCCGACCTCGCGTGCCACGCGCTCCATCTCGGGCAGGTCGGGGTTCTTCGCGCGCATCAGCTCTTCCACCTTGGCGATGGCGGCGTCGAGGACGTCGGTCAGGAGCATCACGCCGCCCGCGCGCGTGGCGGTCTTCTTGCCGCCCATGCGCACCACGCCGAAGGGCACGTGCTCCAGGCCCCCAGCCCACTCGTAACCCATTTTCTGGAGCACGAGCTTGAACTGCTGTACGTGCAAGGCCTGGCCGCGATCGATCACGTAGAGCGTGCGCTTCGAGCCGAACCTCTCGTATCGGTAAATCGCGGCAGCGAGGTCGCGCGTGGCGTAGAGCGAGGCCCCGTCCTGCTTGCGGATCAGGCAGGGGGGCAGGTCGTCCAGCTTCACGACATCCGCGCCTTCGCTCGGTTCAAGCAGGTTCAGCCGCTGGAGCGACTCGATCAGCGCAGGCATCTTGTCTTCGTAGTACGACTCGCCCCAGGTGTGCTCGAACTTGACGCCCAGCAGCCCGTAGACCTTGTCGAACTCGGCCTGGCTCAGTTCCACGAAGCGCGTCCAGAGCCTGCGCGCTTCGACGTCGCCGTCCTCCAGGTGTTTGAACCAGGCGCGTGAGCGGCTCTCGAGGTCGCTGGATCCCCCCTTACCCTGCTCCTTGATGGCTGCGCTCACCCTGACGTAGAGGGCGTTGAGGCCCTCGAGGTCGAGCTGGGCGAGGTCCTGGCCAACGCCGTAGAGCTCCCAAGCGAGCAGGAGCTTGCCGAAGCTGGTGCCCCAGTCGCCCAGGTGGTTGATGCCTTCCACCTTCCAGCCGCCCGCGCGGTAGATCTTGACGAGGCTGTTGCCGATCATGGTCGAGCGCAGGTGGTGAAAGGCCAGCGGCTTGGCCACGTTGGGGCTCGAGTAGTCGATCACCACGGTGCCGGCCACGGGATCCTTGGACGCGCCAAAGGTCTCGCCCTGTTGCGCGACGGCCGCCAGCGTGCGCCGCGCCAGCGCCGCGCGGTCCACGCGCAGGTTCACGTAGGGGCCCTCGGCGCGGGCTTCGATCACCAACGATCCCCGACCCACGGCCGCGGCGATCTGCGTCGCGATCACCGGGGGCGCCAGCTTGCGCTCCTTGGCCAACGGGAAGCAGGGGAAGGCGAACTCGCCGCGTTCCACCGGCGCCTCGACCAGCAGTGCCTGGACCTGCGCGGGCGCGAGCCCGGTCGCGGCGCTCAGCAGTCGGACGGCTTCCTCGCGGGCCTGCTTCATGGCGCCCGGATGCTACGCCAGTCCTAGCCGAGGCCCAGTGCTGCCAGCGGGTCGTGGCCGGTGGCCTGCGCGACCTCGGAGCGGATCGACTCGGTGAGGCGCTCCTGGAGATCGATCAACTTGGGTGCGTCGTAGCGGCGGCGCAGGTCGGCGAAGCGCTTGGAGGGGGTCGTGGGGGTGGGGCCCATCATGCAGGCGTCGGCCAGCGCGGCGCAGCGCTCCTCCCAGGTGAGGCGCGCGAGGTCGATCAGGTGGCGGAAGTCCTCGACCGTCTCGGAGTCCACGCCCGCCGCTACGAGCTCCTGCGCCGTGGCGCCCTTGGTGAAGTGCGAGAGGCAGGCGAAGCCGTAGGGGGCCAGTGGCGTCCTGCGCAGGTGCTTCAAGCCCACGCGCTGGTGGTCAGCGTGCTCTCCCAGCGCCCGGCCCACGTCGTGGAGCAGGGTGCCGGTGGCGGCGGCCTCCACGTTGACGGGCAGGCCGGCCCGTGTCAGGCCGCGGGCGATGTCGCGGGCCAGCCGCGCGCCCCCGCGCAGGTGCGCCAGGAGCCGCTCGTCGGCGTGGGGGAGCCCGCGCAGGTGGAGGTCGGCCTGGGCCTCGTCGGCGCGCTCGAGGTCGAAGAGGGCCGGGTCCTTCAGGTAGAGCCCTGCGTCGCGCACCATCTCGGCCAGGGCCGCGAAGGGGAGCAGTGCCAGCGCGGTGCCCAGGGGCGCCCAGCGGAAGTCGGAGTGCTCGGCAGAGAGGCGCACGCGTCCCGAGACGAGGTGCGCCAGCAGGTAGACCACCGTCTTCTGGTAGGCCTGTCCCTTGCGCTGCGCGGGATAGGTGCGCGTGCGGCGGAAGCACAGGTCGGGGACCAGGTCGGTTAGGCCGGTCTCTTCCTCGGTCTCCCGCAACGCCGTGGCGAGCTCGGTCTCGCCCTCCTCGGCGTGGCCCTTGGGCAGGCCGGGCTCGCCGCGGTTCCTGTTGGTGAGCAGCAGGTACTCGTAGCCGCGGGGTGCGGCGCGCACGAGCACGAAGCCGCAAGCCCGGACGCTGGGGAGGAGCTGGCCCACGGGGCGATTGTCCTCGCGGCGGGGACCTCAACCGCGATTCGGCCGCGCCCCCCGCGCCCCCCGACCCTCTGCCCTCGGCGTCCATGTCTCCGGGATCCTTCTCGCACGCTGGCCCCCAGCCGTAGGAGGATGGTCTCCATGGCCGTCTCCTTCTCTCCGAGCCCCCTCTCCCCGTCGAGCCCCGGTGCCGAGCCCTCCCCCGGGCCCTTCTGCCTGCAGGCCGAGGTGCTCGAGAACCGCCGCATCGCGCCGCTCACCTGGATCCTCAAGCTGCACGCCCCCGACCTGGCGCCGGCCATCCGGCCGGGGCAGTTCGTGAACCTGCACACCAGCCCCACGATCGTGCCCCTGCTGCGCCGGCCGATGTCGGTGCACCGTGTGATCCGCCACGGCGGGAGCACCACGGGGTTCTGCGTGCTCTACGACGTGATCGGGCCGGGCACGCGCCACCTGAGCCTGCTCAAGGCCTCGCAGCGCCTCGACGTGATGGGCCCCCTGGGCAACGAGATCACGGTCCCGCGGGGCACGAAGCGCGCCATCCTGATCGCCGGGGGCGTGGGGGTGGGCCCGATCAAGATCGTGGCCGAGTCGCTCCAGGAGCGCGGCGTGCGCGACATCACCGTGTGCTACGGCGCGCGCGACTCCGACCACTGCGTGCCGACCGACGAGGCCGCCCCGCACGGCTGCCGCGTGCTGGTCACCACCGACGACGGCTCCGTGGGCCGCAAGGGGCGCGTCACCGACAGCATGAAGGACCTGCTGGGCCAGAACCGGCTCTCCCCGGGCGACTACGTCTTCGCCTGCGGGCCCGTGCCGATGTTCAAGGCCGTGCGCGACCTGCTCGCCGAGCACGAGATCGAGTGCGAGGCCGCCACCGAAGAGTTCATGGGCTGCGGCTTCGGCGTCTGCAACGGCTGCCCGCTGCGCCAGCGCCAGGAGGACGGCTCGATCGCCTACCGGCTCTGCTGCACCGACGGCTGCATCTTCCCGCTCTCGACGCTGGTCTTCGAGGGCGACAAGGACTACGCCCTCCCCGTGGTCTGCTGCCCGTGAAGCGCCTGGCCCGCGAGGCCCTCGAGGACCTCCAGCGCGTGCTCGAGCGCGTCAGCGCGCGCGAGATGAAGGCCTTCGCGCGCGAGATCCTGCACGCCGACCGCATCTTCGTCACCGGCCTGGGCCGCACGGGCCTCATGGCGCGCGGCTTCGCCATGCGCCTGATGCACCTGGGCCGGCGCGTCTACCACGTGGGCGACGTGATCACGCCCTCCATCGGCCGCGGCGACCTGCTCGTGATCGGCTCGCGCACCGGCCGCTCCAAGGTCCTGGGCCACTACATCTCCATCGCCCGCAAGGCCAAGGCCCGCGTCGCGGTCGTCACCGCCGCGCGCACCAGCCCCGCCGCCCGCCGCTCCGACGCCGTCCTCACCCTCGACGAGCGCTCCGCCCTCTCCGCCCGCCGTCACGCCGGCCGCCGCCTGCCCCTCGGCTCCCTCTTCGAACAGGCCTTCCTCGTGGTCCTCGACCAGATCATCCTCGACCTCATGGACGCGCTCCACCTCGGCGAGCGCGACCTGAAGGGCCTGCACACGACGTTCGAGTAGCCGGGGGGGCGCGGGGGGCCGCGACTATAGGTCGTCCGGCGTGAGCCCCGTCGCGAGGCCGATCCGCCTCATCGCGCCGCGTCCGAGTTCCACATCGTCATGCCAAGCCCACGTGTAGTCCGGCCATCCCGCCCTTTGCAGGCGCACGTGGGAGCCTCCAGCCCGGCGCTTCACGGACCACCCCGGGCGTAGGAGCGCCGCGAACACTCGCTTGGCCTTGGTCGCGGGCCAGTTCATGCCGGGCCGATGTCTCTCCGCCGAAGTCGGACCGCCCGGACTCCTGCCTAGGCGTGCGCGAACATCCCTTGAACGATCTCCGAGGATCCCCCCTCACCGTGCTCCACCTGATCGGCAAGGACTCGCAGCGCTAGCGCCATGACGGCTTGGATCGCTTCGGGCTTGGAGGGGCCATACGCCATGACCCCCGGAAGTTCCACAACATCCGCCAGCCAACGGCCATCCGGTTCGCATTCCAACTGGATGGTGTACGTCTTCTTGACCATGCAGGGAGTCTACCGCAGCCGCCAGGGGCCGTCTATCAGGCCTTGCATGGCGAGGTCTCTGCGCCGCGGGACACTACACTTCGCCTTCCCCCCGCCCCCCCCCGGCCCCCCGGAGCATCGCCCATGCGCGACGCCGTGATCGTCTCTGCCTGCCGCACGCCGCTGGGCAAGTTCCAGGGCGGGCTGGCCTCGTTCAAGGCGCCGCAACTGGGCGCGTTCGCGGTGGCGGAGGCGTTGAAGAGGGCGGGCGTGAGCGGGGCGGAGGTCGAGGAGGTGATCCTCGGCACGGTGCTGCAGGCGGGGCTGGGGCAGAACCCGGCGCGGCAGGCGGCGCTGGCGGCGGGGATCCCGCCCGAGGTGCCCTCGATGACGATCAACAAGGTCTGCGGCTCGGGCTTGAAGGCCGTGATGCTGGCGGCGCAGGCGATCCGCGCGGGCGATGCCGAGATCCTCGTGGCCGGCGGCCAGGAGAGCATGACCAACGCGCCCTACCTGGCGCAGGGCGTGCGCGACGGCCTGCGCCTGGGCCACGGCAAGTTCCTGGATGCCATGGTCCACGACGGCCTGTGGGATGCGTACAACGACTTCCACATGGGCGAGACGGGCGAGCTGATCGCCACGCGCTGCAACGTGACGCGCGTGGATCAGGACGCCTTCGCCGCCGAGAGCCACCGGCGCGCGGCGGCCGCGGTGGCCTCGGGCGCCTTCGAGGCCGAGATGGTGCCGGTGGCCGTCAAGGACCGCAAGGGCAACGTCACGCTGTTCAAGACCGACGAGGGCGTGCGCGCCGACACCACCGCGGCCAGCCTGGCGGCGATGAAGCCCGCCTTCCGCAAGGACGGGACGGTGACCGCCGCCAACGCCAGCCAGATCAGCGACGGCGCCAGCGCGCTCGTCGTGATGAGCGCGGAGGCGGCCAAGAAGCGCGGCCTGACGCCCCTGGCCCGCATCACGGGCTACGCCACGGGTGGCACCGAGCCCAAGTGGGTCATGTACGCGCCCGTCGTCGCCATCGCCAACCTCGAGAAGAAGACCGGCAAGAAGACCGGTTCCTACGACCTCGTCGAGCTCAACGAGGCGTTCTCCTCGGCCGCCTGCGCCGTGACCAAGGAGAGCGGCCTCGACCCCGCGCGCACGAACGTGAACGGCGGCGCGGTGGCCCTGGGCCATCCCATCGGCGCCAGCGGCGCGCGCATCCTGACCACGCTGCTCTACGCCCTGGCCGCGCGCAACCTGAAGACCGGCTTCGCCTCGCTCTGCCTGGGCGGCGGCAACGCCGTGGCCTTGGCGGTCGAGCGCGTCTAACACCCCCCGCGCGGAGACTCCTCCCATGACCTTCCAACGCATCGGCGTCGTCGGCGCCGGCCAGATGGGCGCGGGCATCGCGCAGGTCTTCGCCGCCGCGGGCATCCCCGTGCGACTGTTCGACGCCAGCGAGATGGCGCTGGCGAAGGGCCTCGCCGGCATCAAGACGAGCCTCGAGAAGCTGGCCTCCAAGGGCAAGCTGACCCCCGAGGCGGCCGCCGCCGCCCACGCGCGCATCGAACCCTCCGCCCGCGTGGCGTCCTTCAAGGACTGCGACCTCGTGGTCGAAGCCGTGATCGAGGACCTGGCCATCAAGAAGAAGCTCTTCCAGGAGCTCGACGCGGTCCTCCCGCCCCAGGCGATCCTGGCCAGCAACACCTCCTCGATCTCGATCACCACGCTGGCCGCCTCCACCAAGCGCCCCGACCGCTTCATCGGCATGCACTTCATGAACCCGGTCCCGCTGATGCAGCTCGTCGAAGTCATCCGCGGTCTCTCCACCAGCGACGACACCTACGCCAAGGTCAAGGCCGCCGCCGAGCAGGTCGGCAAGACGCCCATCGTCGCCAACGACTTCCCCGGCTTCGTCGCCAACCGCATCCTCATGCCCATGATCAACGAGGCCATCACCTGCGTCCTCGAAGGCGTCGCCACGCCCGAGGCCATCGACGGCATCATGAAACTCGGCCTCAACCACCCCATGGGCCCCCTCGCCCTCGCCGACCTCATCGGCCTTGACACCTGCCTCGCCATCATGGAAGTCCTCCACCACGACCTCGGCGACTCCAAGTACCGCCCCTCCCCGCTGTTGCGGAAGATGGTCGCGGCGGGGCACCTGGGGCGAAAGACCGGGCGGGGGTTTTACCCGTACGGGTAGCGGCGCGGCCATGAGCTAGCTATTCGACCGTCGGCTTCCTAAGCTCCCGGCCCATGACTGGGTCCGCGTCGCTCCTCCCGCTTGCAGAAATCTGGTGCCCCGGCCACGAGGCTTCGGCCCAGGCGCTCAGGGTCAGCCGCATTGCCCACGCGCTTCGCACCGAACTTGGACGCGAGCCACTCCGGTCAAACGTTGTGGCTGCGAACCAACCCCGTGCCAACAGCCGCCTAGTTGAACTCGCTATGACGCCCGCTCTTGAGGCTCTTGGGTTTGAGACGGGACGCAAGGACCTCTTTGAGGACTTGAACTTGTGGTTGAGGCCGGACGGTTACATGAAGGTCGATGACTCGGGGATCATTCTTGAGATCGAGCGTGGGATGACGGTCGCGAACTGTCGAGATGTCTACGACTTCTGGAAGTGCCATGTGTGCCCCTCCGCACACTACCTCTTCCTGGTCGTGCCTGTTGGGCTTCAGCACAACTCGAAGGAGAAGCCAAGACGAGTCTTCGAGCAGGTAAAGAAGCGATTGGGGCCGCTCTTTCGCCACGAAGATCAGCGGGGCGTGCGAGGCCTCTGTCTGTTCGGCTACTGAGCTGGTGCAATAGCTGACACGGCGCCTGGGCGCGGTACGGGGGGATGGGTCGGGCGGCCATCGCGGCCGCTCGACGACCGGAGGCTCCCTTGGCCCACCCCAGCATCCTGCTCCCGAGCACCCTGACCCGCGCCATGCGCGCTCTGCAGGGGGTCTTGGGCGCGGGCGATCTCCACGAGTACTTGTCCGCAGACAACGCTGCGCAACTCCGCGCCACGAGCACGCTGCTGCAGAGCACGCTCGAGACGGCGCTCCAGGTCTGCGAGGACCCCGCGCACGAGCGTCAGGTCATTGCCCAGGCCAAGGCACGCCTGCGGGCGCACGCGCGGTGGCTCCGGACGGCGCGCCCATGATTCAGGTTCGCCAAGTCGGTGCCGCGGTACTGCTGCTCGGCCGTGACGTCAGGATTCGTGCTCCCGGCCCCATCGCCGCCGTGGAGGCAGATGGAGGCGTCGTGGCCGTGTTGACACGCTGGGTGGATCCCGCACGACCCGGTGGCCTACGGCGGATTCGTACGGACAACGTCTACGGCTTCGATGAGGGTGGCCGGTTGCTGTGGCGCGTCCGAGCCTCCGTCGCGCCCCAACGGCCCCTGATGCTCACAGGCTTCGTGGAGGACGGCGTACCGTTCACACTCCATGAGGCGAGCGGGTGGTGGATTCGCCTGGATCCGCGCACGGGACGCGTGGTCCAGGCCGACTGCATCGCCTAGAAGTACCGAGCGCCCCTACCCCCGCCCGGTCAGTCTCGTACTCCAGCCCAGCGGCTCCACGTGGGGAGCCACGATCAGCAGAGCTAGC
>JANOFW010000284.1:0-1631 GCA_031413835.1 Planctomycetia bacterium | reverse complement strand
TGGCGCTTCGACGCTGCCCTGATGCTGCCCGGAGACCAGACCTCGGGGGCCGGCGCGCTGGCCGGGGTGCGGAGGGCCGCCGCGGAGGACGCCGTGTGGTCTGTCCACATCAGGACGACGCGGTGGCCCGAGCGCCCCCGGCCCAGCGCGCCGCTCGTGATGTCCATGAGTCACGGCCGCTACCCTAGGAGGTAGGGCGCGTGCAGCGCCCACGGCAGCCCGATGTCCACCTCCACGACGTGGCCGGCCCAGGCGGCGCCGGGCAGCAGGCCGAGCTTGGGCGCGCCCAAGGTCGCGGTGAGGTCGGCTCGCACGCAGAGGGGGCGGGCCTCGCCCGTGTCGCCGTCCAGGCCGCTGGGCAGGTCCACGGCGAGAGTGGGCAGGCGGGCGGCGTTGAGGCAGCCCACGACGTCGCACCACCAGCCCTCGAGCGGTCGCGTGAGCCCCACGCCGAAGAGCGCGTCGATGCGCACCCCGCCAGAGGCCAGGGCCGCCTCCAAGCCGCGCAGGTCGCCGTGGAGCGCCTCGATCCCGAGCAGCCGCGCGCAGAGCTGGCGCTCGAGCCGGGTCGAGGCCTGGGCGGAGGGGTGCGGCGCCAGGTCGAGCACGCGCACCGAGCGGCCCCAGGAGGCCAGGACCCGCGCAGCGCCGTAGCCGTCGCCTCCGTTGTTGCCGGGGCCGCAGAGCACGAGCACCGGCGCGGCGGGCTCGGAGACGAGCCAGCGGACCAAACAGGCCACGCCCCAGGAGGCGCGCTCCATGAGCAGCAGGTCGGGAATCCCGAAGACCCCGCTGGCGGCCGCGTCCAGGGCCCTGGCTTCGGACGTAAGTATCGGTCGGTGAAGAGGATAGGTCGAAGGCCAGGAGCGCGGGAGAGGGTCGGGACAGGAATCCATGAAGGTCTCGCAAATCCCTTGGACGGCACCTGGCAAGTGCTACCTTACGCGGCCCAACGTCGAACGCGACGCGGGGACCGCAGTCTTGCTGCGGAACGTTCTGCCCTGGGACGGGCGACGCTGGGCCTTCCGGCGCGCGCGTCCCTCGGAAATTTCAACTGTGGGCTTGTGCCCCTGGGGTACAAGCCTGCGCTCGCCTTCAAAGGAGGCGAACGCTTCGCCGGAGCCATCTCGCAAGGGATGGCCTCGACGGGACGGCCTCGCAAGAGGCAGCCTCGCAAGAGGCAGCGGGATGCACTGCACCCGCGCGACGATCCTTGAAATCTTGAGATGGTCCCGAGACGTGGGGAGGCGCAGGCTTCCTCATGTTTTGGACCGGCGCACGCGTCGCCCTTCGGGGTCGGGTCTCTTCGGAGACCAGCGGCGGGAGCTCGGACTTGTTGGCTTCGGCCTTCGGGTCTTGGCGCTCGTGGAACGCGTCGCCGGATTCCTACGAGGAAGCCTTGAATATCAGCTCAGACGGTCCGTCCCGCGGCCTTCACCGGCGGCGAGATGGACCAGCCAGTTCAAATCTGTGAAGGGTTTGATCCTGGCTCAGAACGAACGCTGGCGGCGTGACTTAGGCATGCAAGTCGAACGGGAAAGTCGCAAGACGAGTACAGTGGCGAAAGGGTGAGTAATGCTTGGGCAATCTGCCCCAGGGACCGGAATAGCCTCTGGAAACGGAGGGTAATA
>JANOFW010000283.1:0-2899 GCA_031413835.1 Planctomycetia bacterium | reverse complement strand
CCGCCGCAGGCGCTGCTGCGGCTGGGCAAGCTGAGCCTGCTCCCGTTCCTGTGCTACGAGGGCATCCTGCCCGAGTACGTGCGTGAGGCGGCGGGTGACGAGCGCCCTGACCTGCTCGTGAGCCTGGCGAACGACTCCTGGTTCGGCGACACCTGGGAGCCCTGGCAGCACCTCAACTTCACGCGCTTCCGCGCCGTCGAGCACGGCGTGCCGCTGATCCGCGCCACGAACACCGGCGTGAGCGCCTTTGTCAGCGCCACGGGCGACGTCGAGGCGCGCCTGGCGGTGGGCGTCGAGGGGGTGCTGGTGCGCGACGTGCCGCTGCTCGCGGGCGGGCGCACCGTCTACACGCGCTTCGGCTTCCGCCTGCCCTGGCTGCTCGCCGCCTGGGCGCTCTACGCCTGGTTCCTGACCCGCGCCAAGCCCTCCTCCGCGCCCTAGTGGCGCGCGCCCCCCGCGCCCCCCGACGGTTCAGCGCGGCTGCACGCGGATCTCGATCTCCTCGGTCTCGCCCTCGCGCACGCGCACCGAGGTGCGCGAGGCTTGGAGATCCTCGCTGAGGACCTCGACCACGTAGGTGCCGTTCGCCAGCCCACCCAGCAGCACGCCGCCGGCCCCGGCGGCCAGGGCCGGACGTCCGTCGGGCGCGTCGCTCTCGGGCGTGGCGCCCGCGCCGGGTTCCGGGAGGGCGGCCACGGGGATGCCGTCGAGCAGCAGCTGGAAGCGCACGATGCGCGACTCCGCCGCGCTGAACTTGACGCGCAGGCGGGCGGGGGGGCGCATGGTCAGGCGCGTCTCGGTCTCGGTCCCACCCACGACCAGCGCCTCGACCGTCCCGGGCGCATGGAAGTAGGCGCGCACCGTGATGCGGTAGCGGCCCAGTGGCAGCGAGGGGAAGCGCAGGTCCTCGCCGAGCTCGGTCAACACGCCGGACTGGATGTTCTGGCGGTCCAGCGGGGTGATCAGCGGGGGGAGGGCGTCGAGCTTGCTGTAGAGCAGGCGCTGTCCGCGCTCGTCCTCCAGCAGCAGCCGCAGCCCGCCCTGGCTCGTGTCGCGGCCCAGGGTCGCGTTGAGCGTGCGCTCGCCGCCCTCGGGCGGCACGGGCTCCTCGGCGCGCACCCAGGTGGCATAGCCCTCGGCCTTGACCTCGATGCGCACGCTGGGCACCGTGGCCGGCAGTGAGATGCCCTGGGTGAGGATGCCGTCGGGGGTCTCGTCGCCCAGCAGCTGGATCAGCTCGAGCTTCTCCACCGGCGGGCGCGTGCCCCAGACGAGGCGCACACTGGGGTTCACGACCGGACGGCCGTCGTCGGTGCGCAGCCGGAAGCGCAGCACGAAGGCGGGGGTGAGTGCGTAGGTGCGGGGCCGGGTATCGACGGGATCCTCGGCCGGCAGCTCGAGCGGGAAGTAGCCCTCCCGGCCCACGCGCACGTTGAGCGCGCCCTCCAGCAGGCCCTCGATCTTGAACTCTCCTTGCTCGTTCGTGGCCGCCCAGCCGCCGTGGCCTGGGACCGGCGCCGTCGCGGCGCCGGGCCGTGCCAGCAGGATGGCGTCGGCCAACGGCCGGCCCAGCTGGTCGGTGACGCTGCCCCGCAGGGTCAGACCGCGCTTCAAGCGGATCGTCACCTCGCCGGGCAGGCGCACGGCGCAAGCGATCCCGATCACGTAGCCCTCGTGCGCGGCGAAGACGTCGAGCGCCTCGGCGCCGGGCCGGGTGAGGAGCCCCGTGTCGAGCGCGAAGCGCCCCTCTGCGTCCGGTGCGTGCGCCATGACCCGCCGCGAAGAGAGGGGCGAGGGCGGCGGCGAGATGTGGCTCTCGTCGGGCAGCCGCGGGCAGGGCTCGCGCGCGTCCTCCCACCACAGGCGGGCGTGCGGCAGCGGTGCGCCCGTCGCGTGGTCGAGCACGGTAACGCGCAGCACGATCTCGCCCGGTGCCGCGGGCTCGCCCGGCGGCGGCACCACGATCTCGGGATCCCGCCCGCTGGTAGGGGCGGGCCGACGCGCGCCCGGCAGGCCGTGCAGGCCCGGGGCCTCCAGGTCGGCACCGGGACCCGTGAGCTGGCTCTCACGATCGTCCGCCTCGTCGATCGCGCCGCCCCCGCCGCCCCCCAGCAGCAGGTAGACCCCGGCGCCCGCCGCCAGCACCAGCGCGAGCAGCAGGGCGATGCGTGCCATCCCCCCACCCTACTCCAGGAGCAGCCGGTGAGGACCCAGCGCTAGAGGCCGGCGAGCGCGAGCTCTGCCAGCCGATCGCCGACGCGGCTGCCGATGGCCACGCCCATGCCCGACATGCGCACGCCGACAGAGAGGTGGGAGGAGAGGCGTTCGAGGATCGGCGCGCGCTCGCGGCCGAAGGCCATGGTGCCGGCCCACCGGTGCTCGACGGAGAAACCGCGCCCAGGCAGCAGCACCTCGCTGAGGAAGCGCTCGATGTAGGCCTGGATCGCCTCCGTGGTGTCCATGTCGGTGGTGGTCTCGCCCTCGACGTCCGTGTGCCGGCCTCCGCCCACCAGCAGACGCTCGCCTAGGTCGCGCGCGTAGAGGTCGCCGCCGCCGCGATGGAAGGTGCCGCGCAGCGGGTGCCCGCCCGCGATCGGCGCCGTGACCAGCACCTGGCCTCGACCCGGGACGACGTCGAGGTGCGGCAGCAGCTGGTACGTGAAGGCGTTGGTGGTCACGGCCCCCTGGCGCGCCCGGAAGGCGAGTGTGCCGCCCAAGACGCCGCGCATCACGTGCAGTCGGAGCACGTCGGGACCCTCCTCCAGCCTGTCGACCTTCACCCCGGAGAGCACCAGCGCACCCAGGCGCTGGGCCTCGAGCCAGAGCGTGCGCATCAGGAACCCCGAGTGGAGCGCGCCGTCGGTGGGGCACTCCACGAGCCCCACGATGCGGCTGCGGG
>JANOFW010000282.1:0-2914 GCA_031413835.1 Planctomycetia bacterium | reverse complement strand
CGCTCCGCCGCGCCGGCCCACACCGCGGCAGCGGCTGCAGGATCGGCGCGTCCGAAGAGCGCCACGTCGGCATCACGCCTCAGGTCTTCGAGCAGCCGGTCCCGATCGCTCGTCGCGGGCTCGGGATCGTCCTTGAGCTCTAGCGGCACGAGATGCACGCCGCTGGCTGCGGCCACCGCCACCTCCAGGCCGTGCTCGCGCCAGAGTGCATCGAGCCGTGGCAGGCCGGCCGTGGCGAGCACGCGCTTGGCGCCGGAGAGGACGGCAAGGGGCTTGTCGAACGGCAGCCGCGACTCGACGAAGGTCGCGGCGGCGGCCAGCCGCGCCTTGGCGTCACGCTCCTCCTCCTCCACGGCCTCTTGCGCGATGCGCACGACCAGCAGCCCCGCCGTGTCGAGCTCACGGCGCAGGTAGCCGCCCATCTCGGCCTCGTAGCCATCGGCGGCCTTGAGGCCCAGCCAGCCCAGCACGCCCGCCGGGACGAGCACGAAGAGCAGCAGCAGGCCGTTGAGCGCGCGGAGCGATCGCACGAGACCAGCATCGCTGGGGCCTGGGGCCGACCTGCTAGGCGGCTGCTAGCGAGTGCGGTTGGGGACGGGGTGCGGGAAAGAGGGACGGCGTCGAAGAAGCCAGGCTGGAGCCTGGCGCTCCCGGGGCAACCCAAGAGGCCCGAGGGCGGAAGAGCCGGCCCTACAAACGAAACGGGCCGGCGCAACGCGCCGGCCCGTTTCGTTGTGGCTCCCGACGGGAGCCGGAGGGGCCTACGGTCAGGTCTTGCAGTCCTTGGGGCGCCGCGTGGGCGGGGCCGGACGATACGACGGACGCGGGGCCGTACGGGGCGCCACGGTGGGCTGGGGCGGGCGGGGCGCGCTGGCCATCGGGGGGTTGGCGGCGCGCGGGGCGCTGCTGGGTGCGGCGCTCGGAGCGGCTGCTACGGGCGGGATGTAGGGGCGGGCCGGAGCGCTGGCGCGCGTGCCGGCGGCGGGCGGCACGATGTTGCCGTCTGATCCCGAGGCTACTGAGCGCGGAGCGGGAGGGGGCGGCGGCGGCGCGACCCGGGGCTGGCTGGGCGCAGCCTTCACGGCCGGGGCGCTGGCGCCGCTAGGAGGGGGAAACGTGCTGGGGGCGACCGCCGGCACGGACGGACGGGACGGGAGGCCCGCCGTGGGCGACGGCGACAACGTCCCGCCGCGGACGGGAGCGGGCGGCACGCTCACGCGCGTGGCCTGGCTGGGCACCTGCGGCGGCGCCGGGGGCGGAGGCGCGGGTGCGGGGATGGGCGTGAACGAGCGGCCCGGATCGGCGAAGTCGCCGGTCCAGCGATTGGTGCGGCTCGCCGGGCCGTCCACGCGCGCGAAGGCGGCCTCGGTCAGGTCGGGGTCGAGCAGCACCTCGCGGTGACGCGGGCTGTCCATCCAGGCCGCGACCACCGAGCGGGCGTCGGGGAAGTCCTTGGCGACCACCTCGGCGTAGGTACGCCCGATGTAGCCCTCGAGGCCCACGCGCTGGCCCAGAGTGGCGCGGGCGGGATCACGGCTGTCGTGGCCCAGGTAGCCGTCCTTCATCTGCTCGACGCTGTGTGCGTAGGCCGCCGCATAGAGGCGCGCCTCGTAGCGCACGGGCGCCAGGCCCTGCTGCCCGCGCAGGCGGTTGACCTCGGTCAAGGCCGCGAGGTCGTGCTGGGTCGGCACGGCCACGGCGCGCGCCGAGGCGTTGCTGCCGCCATCGGGGTCACCCGTGAGGCCGTCGGGGTCGCCCGTCAGCTCTGGATTCTTGTTCCAGTCGGCCGCGGCGACCGGCGCCGGGCCGTTCACGTCGGCCAGCGGGCCCCGGGCGTAGATGCCCTGGACGCGTCCAGCAGAAGACGAGGCGGCGGGCGAGCGGTCCCAGAAGGAACTGCTGCATCCTGCGAGCGGCAGGGCCGCCAGGGCCAGCAGCGCCAAGGGCGCCGCTCCGATCCGACGAAAAGCTGCGCTCATGGGCGTATGGCTCGTGTGCACGGGTACTCCGAGGGTCGGTCGGAGGCCTGCACGGCTTGAGAGTACGGAACGCAAACGCGGGAACCGCACGCGGTTCCGCGCTGCACGCCTGCCCTCGCCGCCACCTCCACCACATGTCCGTTTGCGATCAAGACGTCTGCAAAACGTCTCTGCGAAACTCGACGGTCCCTAACTCGATCCTGCACAGCGTTCGTACGCTGTTCGCGCGTTGCCCTCGCACGAGGCCGGGATCCTAGCATGGTGAGGCTTGGACGCCAGAGACGAGGGAGCCCCCGCGCGCGAGGCCAGGAAATGGCCCGCGAGGGTCTCCTCGGCCCCCCGCGCCCCCCCTCGACCCTGGCTCGCGGACCAACCCGCCCGACCTACGCCAGGAGCCGCAGACCGCTCTGCTCGTCGGGCGCCAGGGTGAACTGGCCGGCGAGGCCCGAGGCCTCGATCAGGCGCTTGAACGAGGGCGAGAGCGCGCACAGGACGAGGCGTCCCGACTGCTTGGCCCGGGACTGCCCGAGGTAGAGCAACGCGCCGAGCGAGGCGCTGTCCATGAAGCCCAGCTGGTGCAGGTTGAAGAGCAGGTGCTTGGCTCCCGCCTGGACGGAGGCCTGAGCGGCCGCCTGCAGCTGCGGGATGAGTTCGGCGCTGATGTCGCCCTGGAGCGTCAGCACGCCCACGTGGCCTTCCTGGCGCCGCTGGATGGTGAGGCCCGTCATGCGCTCAGGTTACCGCGCGGGCCCAAACGGCGCTGCTACGCACGCGCGCCTTCGGCGACGAGCGCATGCAGCGCCTTGTCGCCGAGCACGCGGCTCGAGGCCTTGGCGGCAGCGAAGAGCCGGTCCACGAGCGCAGGCTCGGCGGCGTAGCCGTGGTGCTCGAGCCACCAGACCACGTTGCTCTTGCCGCTCATGGGCCCGACCGAG
>JANOFW010000281.1:0-15899 GCA_031413835.1 Planctomycetia bacterium | reverse complement strand
CAACCCTGTTGCGGGTCATCGAAGCGCCCTTGCGTACAGCAGCTGGCAGCGGATGCGCGTGCCGATAGAATCCGGCGCGCGACAGGCCGTTGTGGCCCGCGCGATGGAGGAGCACACTGTGGCCGGCATCCAGGATTTCATCGCCTCGGCGACCCAGAAGCTCGGCATCTCGTCTGGCGCGGCCAGCGCCGGAGCAGGCGGGCTCCTCGGCTTGATCAAGCAGCACGCGGGCGCAGCCGACTTCGGCAAGCTCGCCACTGCCATCCCAGGCGCAGCCGACCTGGGCACGGCGGGCACGGGGGGCGCTGGGGGCGGGGGCGGCCTGGGCGGCATGCTCGGGGGCCTGGCCTCCAAGGCCGGTGGCCTCCTCGGCGGAGGAGCCGGCAGCGCGGCGGGCGCGCTGACGTCGCTGGCCGGCGCGGGCCTGACCGGCGACAAGGCCGCTGGGTTCTTGAAACTCTTCGTCGGCTTCCTGAAGGACAAGCTCCCGGGCGACCTGCTCAAGACCATCGCCGCCAAGGTGCCGGGCCTCAGCGGTCTGCTGGGCTAAGCGCGCCGCCGCCCTGACGTGGGCTGCGACGCGCAAGGTCCACCCAGGGATCGCCGAAGCGCTGGTCGCAGCGGAAGCCGTGCTCCAAGCAGTCGGGCCCGTAGAGGGCGTGGAGCGGGGCGAGGCGCGCGGGCGTGGGGAGCCAGAAAGGCCCGAAACGGCGGGCGACCCATGGGTAGACGTCGGTGCGGCGCAGGCGAGTCTCGCCGTGGACGAGCGCATCGCCCTGCTCGCGCCAGAACTCCACATCTACGCCCACCTGGTTGGTCGCACTGGCCTGCACGCGCACCACCTCGCTCGCGCCGGTCCCGGTCTGCCGCAGGGCCCGCGCGGAGGCGTGCTGGCGTGCCTGCGCCAGCGGTGCCAGCGCCGCCAGGGCGCGTTCGCGGTCCGGCTCGAGCACCACGAGGTCGGCGTCGCGGTCCCAGGGGATGAGGCCGCCGTGGCGCACGGCGCCGAGGAAGGTGCCCCAGAACGCGAACCAGGGGACGCGGGCGGAGGTCAGGGCCTCGCTCACCTCGCGCAAGACCTCGAAGATCCGCGCGCGGCAGCACGGCGGGGTGTCGGCGCCGCGGACGTGGTGGCGGTAGCCCCGGGCGAAGAAGTCGCGCGCGCAGGCACGGCCCTCAAGCCGACAGGCGGAGCGCATGAGCGGACGCAGCGCCACGCTTGCGACGGCCCGCGCCGCCAGCTGCAGGCCGTAGTGCAGCCGCCGCTCCAGGCTCTCGTACGGCTCGTGGACAGGGGGTCGCAGGGCGGTCGCCACGCCGCCCATGAGACGCGCGCCCGGGAGCGTATGTCAAGCGAGGGCCTTTTCGGTTCCCAGGGCCGGCGGCCGGGCCCAGGGCCCCCGGGGTAAGGTGGGGCGATGGGCGTCTTGAGCCGGCTCTTCCTGAGGCGCGCGGAGGGCAAGCGCCGCTGGCAGTGGTTCTTCGAGCGGCTGCACAGGGTCGCGCTGCGCGGCATGAACATGGGGCCCGGCGACGAGCTGGCCCAGAGCGGCGAGGCGCCGCTGGTCGCGCGGGTGCACGAGGCCCTGGCGGGCCGCCGCGGGGCGGTGGTGCTCGACGTGGGCGCGAACCGGGGCGACTACAGCGCGCTGCTCGCGCGTGAGATGGCCGACCTCGAGGGCCTGCGCCTGCTGGCCTTCGAGCCGTCGCCGAGCCTGCTGCCCGGGCTGCGCACGCGCTTCCCGCAAGGTGGGCCCGTGACGCTGATGCCCTTCGGCCTGGGTGAGGTCGACGAGGAGCGCACGCTGCACGTGGACGCGCCGGGCTCGGGCTTGGGCTCGGTCTACGCCCGCAACCTCGAGCACCGGGGCATGTCGCTCGGGGGCGCGGAGGCCATCCGCCTGCGGCGCCTCGACGACGTCTGCCGCGAGCAGGGGATCGAGCGCATCGACTTCTTGAAGCTCGATGTCGAGGGACACGAGCTGGCCGTGCTGCGCGGGGCGGGCGCGCTGCTCTCCGAGGGCCGTATCGACCGGCTCCAGTTCGAGTTCGGCGGTTGCCACCTCGACGCGCGCGTGTTCCTGCGCGACTTCTGGGAGCTATTGGCACCGCGCTACGCGCTCTCCCGAGTGCTCAAGAATGGGCTGCGGCCCGTGCCGAAGTACCGCGAGCGTCTCGAAGTCTTCGTGACGACGAACTACTACGCCGAACGCGTGCGCTGAGCGTCGGGACCGACGGGCGGCTTGAGGCGGATGACGTCGTGCTCGACGCTCCAGAGAAGGTCGGGCCTGAGCTCTGCCACGCTGGCACGCAGCTCCTCCAGCCTGGGGTAGCCCCCCGAGCCCACGAAGAGGCGCGCGTCGTCGATCAGGACCACGTGGTCGCGGATGCGGTGGCGCAGGACGGCCTCGACCTCGGCGCTGATGGGCGTCTGGCGGGCGGCATCGCCCGACCCCGGGCCCATGTAGTGGCCGTCGAGCCAGAACAGCGCCCGTTCGTCGAGCCGCGCGACCACGCCCGGCAGCACCTGGGCTGAGTCGCCCTCGAGCACCTCGACGCCGCCGTCGCCGGCGAAGCGCCGACGCGCGGCAGCCACCTTGACCTGCTCGAGCTCGATGGTCACGAGGCGCTCGAACTCCGCGCGCAAGGCCGCCACGGTGTCGCCCCGGTGCGTGCCGGTCTCCACGAAGACCCGCAGGCCGTGGCGTCGGGCCACCCTGGCCAACATCTCGCGCTTGGCCGCACCCGGCATGGGCAAGGGGCAGCCCTCCCGACGCCAGCGTCGGACCCGCCGAGCCTGTAGGGCGGCGTCGAGACGCTGGCAGAGGCGGGTGAGGAGCCGACCGAGCATCGGCCACGAGTCTACGGGGCTCGCGGCGCTCGCCGCCGATCGTGCGGGGTCGACCGGGCGAGGCTACCCTGCCCCCATGGCCCCCCCGCCCCTCTCGGGACTGCCGAGCCACAAGCGGCCCATCACCGCGGAGGAGGTGCGCACGCTGCTGGGTCTCGTGGCGCAGCCGGTCGTGCTGGAGATCGGCTGCAACGACGGCAGCGACAGCCGCGCGCTCGCGGCAGCGCTGCCCCACGCGCGGGTGCACTGCTTCGAGTGCGACGAGCGCGCGCTCGAGCGCTTCCGCCGCCTGCCCCTGCCCGCAAACCTCACGCTGCACACCTTCGCCGTGGGAGCCAAGGACGGCAAGGCCACCTTCCACGTCAGCAGCGGCACGAACAAGGCCTCGGGTCAGCAGGACTGGGACCTGAGTGGCTCGCTCAAGCGCCCCACCGGACACAAGGAGCGCTACGACTGGTGCTCGTTCGAGAGCACCGCGCTGGTCGAGGTCCGCCGCCTCGACAGCTGGCTCGCCGACCAGCGCCTGCCGCTGGTGGACTTCATCTGGCTCGATGTCCAGGGCGGCGAGGCGGATGTGATCGCCGGGGCGACCAAGACGCTGCGTCGGACGCGCTACCTCTACACCGAGTTCAACGCCTGGAAGAAGCCGCTCTACGAGGGGGATCTCACCTACGAGGCCACGCTCGCCGCGCTGGGGCCGACGTGGAGGCCGCTCGCGCTCTACGAGGGCTACAACCTGCTGCTCCAGAACGACGCCCTGGCCGGGGGGCAGGCGCCGCGTGCCTAGGGGCGCGATCACGGTGGCGCCCGGTGGAGGCCTGTGCAACCGCATGGCCGCGATCGACTCGGCCCTGGCCCTGGGTCGCGTGCTGGGCCGCCCCGTGCACGTGATCTGGAAGCTGGGCCGCGCGCTCAACTGCCGCTTCCATAGGCTCTTCGAGCCGCTGCCCGGGGTCGCCAGCGTGACCCACATCCAAAACAACCAGATGTGGGGCATGTTCTCCCTGCGCCTGCGCCAGAAGCTGGCGGAGTGGCGCGGGGCCGACACCTGGTGGCGGGAGGACCTCCCGAACCTGAGCCAGGACCCCGAGGCGCTCGAGGAGCGTGGACTGAGGCTGTTGGAGCGTGCGCGCCTCGCACGCGAGCTGCGCATCCGGGCCGACACGCGCTTCTTCGCCCACGGGCCGCTCTACGTCGGCTTCCGCCCCGCGCCCGCGCTGGCGACGCGCATCGCCACGGCGGCCGAGGGCCTGGGCGACGCCGTCGGCGTCCACGTGCGACGCACCGACCACGCCGAGGCGATCCGCCGCAGCCCGCTCACGGCCTTCGTCGAGGCCCTGCGCGAGGAGCGGCGCCGCAACCCCGGCACGCGCATCTTCGCCTCCACCGACGACCCCGAGGTGCTACGCGTGCTGCGCGCCGAGTTCGGCGACGCCCTGCGCCACAACCCACCTACGGCCTTCAGCCGCCTCGACCCGCGCGCCATCGAGAACGCCGTCGTGGACCTCTGGTGCCTGGCCTCGTGTCGCTTCCTCCTGGGCAGCCACGGCAGCACCTTCAGCGAAGCCGCCTATCAGCTCAAGGGCATCCCGCACCGGATCGTGGACGTCGGGTAGGGCTCACGACCCTGGGCGGGTCCCCTGGGAACGCCAGGCTCCAGCCTGGCTTCTTCGTCGCCGACCGGGCTGGTGCATGGCGGCCCCTGCAGCGCTGCCCACAAGCGCGCAATCCGCAGCGCAAGGGTCGGCGACCCGGAGCCAGGCTGGAGCCTGGCGTTCCCAGGAGTGGTGCGCGAGGAGGCGGAGTCCATGGCGCAAGGACCGGCGACCCGGAGCCGGCTGGCCGCCACGGACATGGAACGCGATCAGGTTCGCCGGCCCGGGGTTTGGGCGCGGTACCAGGTCACGGTCCGCGCCAACCCGTCCTCCAGCGACGTCGTGGCGCTCCAACCCAGGCGCGCGCGGGCTTGCGAGGTGTCGAGGGCGCGACGGGGCTGGCCGTCGGGGCGGCTCGGATCCCAGGTGAGGGTGCCCGTGAAGCCGGTCGTCTTGGCGATCAGGCGGGCGAGGTCGGCCATCGAGATCTCGCGCCCCGTGCCCAGGTTCATGGGGGCGGGGTCGTCGATCTTCGCGGCAGCAAGCGCCACGCCGCGGGCGCAGTCCTCCACGTAGAGGAACTCGCGCGTGGGCTTGCCCGTGCCCCACAGACGCACGTCGGGGCGCCCGGCCAAGCGTGCCTCCTCGCACTTGCGCAGCATGGCGGGGATCACGTGCGAGGTCTCGAGGTCGAAGTCGTCGAAGGGCCCGTAGAGGTTGGCCGGCAGCAGGTAGGCGCCCGCCAGCCCGAACTCGTCCTTGTAGGCGTTCAGGCCCGTCCACAGCGCGCGCTTGGCCACGCCGTAGGGCGCGTTGGTCTCCTCGGGATAGCCGTCCCACAGCGACGTCTCGCGGAAGGGCACGGGCGTGTGCTTGGGGTAGGCGCAGACGGTGCCGACGACGACCACCCGCGCCACGCCGGCCTGCTGCGCGGCGTCGAGCACGTTCACGCCCAGGAGCATATTCTCGCGCCAGAAGACGGCCGGGTGCTTCTGGTTGGCGCCGATGCCGCCCACGCTCGCGGCCAGGTGCACCAGCACGCGCGGGCGCGCCTCGCGCACGGCGGCGCGGCAGACCTCGGCGTCGAGCAGATCGGCCTCGGCGCGCGTGGGCGCGATCACCTGGGCCCCGTCGCCGGTCAACGCCGCGCACACGCTGCGACCCAGGAAGCCGCGCCCGCCGGTCACGAAGACGCGCGCCCCCGCCAGTCCGCTCGCGCCCCCCGCGCCCCCCGGACCTGCGGAACCTGCGCTCACCGCCCCGACTCCGCCGAGGGCGGCGCCGCGTGACCGGCGTCTTCGAGCAGGCGCTCGCGCTCGGCCAGCTTCAAGTCGGAGGCCACCATCAAGCGCACCAGATCCTGGAAGCCCACGCGCGGCTTCCAGCCCAGGCGCGCATGCGCCTTGCTGGCGTCGACGCACAGGCCCTCGACCTCGGTGGGCCGCAGGTAGCGCGCGTCGAAGGAGAGGTGCTTGGCCATGGGCAGGCCCACCTCGGCGAAGGCCGCCTCGACCCACTCGCCCACCGTGTGGGCCTCGCCCGTGGCCACGACGTAGTCGTCGGGGTCGGGCTGCTGGAGCATGCGCCACATGGCCTCGACGTAGTCACCGGCGAAGCCCCAGTCGCGCCGCGGCGCGAGCGTGCCCAGGAACAGGCGCTCCTGGAGGCCCAGCTTGATGCGCGTCACGGCGCGCGTCACCTTGCGCGTCACGAAGGTCTCGCCGCGCCTGGGGCTCTCGTGGTTGAAGAGGATGCCGTTGACCGCGAAGAGGCCGAACGCCTCGCGGTAGTTGACGGTCGCGTGGTGCGCGAAGACCTTGCCCACCGCGTAGGGGCTGCGCGGGCGAAACGGCGTGCGCTCGTCCTGCGGCGGCGGCGAGGACCCGAACATCTCGCTGCTGCCCGCCTGGTAGAGGCGGATGTGCTTGGGCGCGACCTCGCGCACGGCCTCCAGCAGCTTGAGCGTGCCCAGGGCCACGGTCTCGGCCGTCACCACCGGCAGGTCGAACGACACGCGCACGTGGCTCTGCGCCGCCAGGTTGTAGACCTCGTCGGGCTTGACGCGCTCGAGCAGCGCGCGCAGCGAAGAGGCGTCGGTCAAGTCGCCGTGGTGCAGCTCGAGGGGCGGGCGCTCGTGCGGGTCGCGGTAGAGGTGGTCGATGCGCGTGGTGTTGAAGCTGCTCGAGCGGCGCACGAGGCCGTGCACGCGGTAGCCCTTCTGGAGCAGCAGCTCGGCCAGGTAGGAGCCGTCCTGGCCGGTGATGCCGGTGATCAAGGCGCGGCGCATGCAGGATGGTCCGGGGGGCGCGGGGGGCGGCGGGCCATCCTATGCGGAGGCCCGCCAGCGCCGAGCCTAGGCCTGCGTCCGGGAGCAGCTCGGCTCGGCCTCCACGGTCCGGTCTATCCTGAGCCGCTCGTCGCCCAGGGAGCCGAGACAGGATGGACCGCCGCCGCGCCGTGATCACGGGGCTGGGGCCGGTGAGTGCCATCGGCTGCGGGCGCAATGCCTTCTGGGACGCGCTCACCTCCGGCCGCCACGGCTTCGGGCCCATCACGCTCTGCGACGCCTCGCGCTCGGCCAGCCAGGTGGCGGCGGAGGTCAAGGACTTCCGCCTCGGCACCTACGTGGAGCACGGCGACGTGCTGGCGCGACGCATGCCCCGGCCCGTGCAGCTGGCGCTCGCGGCGGCCATCCTGGCGCTGCACGACGCCGAGCTCGACCTGAGCGCCGTCGATCCCGAGCGCCTGGGCCTGCTGGTGGGAACCTCGGTGGGCAACGTGGGCGAGATGTTCGAGGCGCACGCGCGCTGGCAGGCGACGGGCGCCGCGCCGGCCCACACCGCCTTCTACACCTTCAACCACGCGGCGGCCTGCCTGCTCTCCTCCTTCCTGGACGTGCGCGGCCCGATCCTCACCCTGACCTCGGGCTGCAACTCCGGCCTGGACGCGCTGGGGCAGGCACTGCGCGACATCGAGGCCGGCGCGCTCGACGCCGCGCTCGTGGTCGGGACCGACTGCGAGGTGGTAGCGCCGGTGCTGGCGACCCTCAACGCCTCCGGCTCGCTCAGCACGCGCTGGAACGCCGAGCCGGGGCGGGCCTCGCGGCCCTTCGACTTGAAGCGCGACGGCAACGTGATCGGCGAGGGCGCGGGCGCGCTGCTGCTCGAGAGCGAGGAGCACGCCAAGGCGCGCCACGCCCGCATCTACGCGCGCTTCGCGGGCTACCGCCTGTGCTCGGCGGGCAGCGGCCGGGAGTACAGCCACGACAAGCCGACGCTTGACCTGGGACCCTGCGTGCGCGCCCTCAACGGCGCGATCGCGGAGGCAGGCTGGACGCCGGATGCCGTGGACCTGGTGAACGCCAACGGCTCCTCCTCGGTGATCTACGACCGCACCGAGGGCCAGGCGCTGGGTGCGGTCTTTGGTGCCCGCCTCCCCGAGGTGCGCGTTCACTCGCAGAAGTCGATGCTGGGGCAGCACGGCGCCGGCTCCTCGGCCTTGCAGGCCATCGGCGCCTGCCTCGCCATCCGTCGCGGCTCGGCACCGCCGACGATCAACCACGAGGAGCCCGACCCGACCTGCGGCCCTCTGCGCGTGCTCACGGAGCCCGAGACCTTCCACCCCAAGCACGTGCTCGTGCACTCCATCGGGCTGGGCGGCTTCTACTACTCGGTGGGCGCCTTCGAAGCCGTGGCCGACCCCATGCAGAACATGAGCGGGGCCTTCACCGTGCGCTGGAGCAAGGGCATGAGCGGCCGCTTCCTCCCGGTGGAGGAGTTCCAGAAGCCGCTCGCCCCCTGGAGCCCGCGCGGAGCCTTCGGCGACCCCGACGCCCCTCGCTGAGCGCAGCTCGTGCTGCTCTGCCGAGGGCTCCCTGCGAGCGCCGCCCGCCGCGACCCACCCCTAGGCCCCCGCGCGCTCGGGCACATCCTCGACCCACAGGATGTGTTGGCTGAGCGGGAGTCCCTTGAGCATGTTGACGAGCCGTCGGTCGGCCGTCACGAGCCTGATCCCGCGTGCGACCGCCAAAGCCACATAGAGCCCGTCGTAGACGGTGCAGCCGGCGCGCGTTGCGATGTCGAGGGCGCCCTCGAGCAGGCTGGCTGTCCGGTGCACCGCCAGCGGAACGGACAGCACCGCCCGGGCGATGCGTCGCGCTTCCCCGCTCGAGAGCTCGCCCCGTCGCGACTTCTTCCAAAGGATGTTCCCGACCTCCGCGTGAAACAGGTCCGGGACGTGCAGCTCGTTCCCAGGCTCCAACACGCGCAGGGCATCCTCAGCATGCACCTCCGGCACGTACCACTTGAGCGCGACGCTCGCATCGACGACGTAGGCGGTCACCTCTGCCGGTCCTCGTCCTGCAGGGCCCCGCTGTCGGAGGCTCGACGGCCCTTGAGCACGCGCCGGATTCGGTCGGCCATCAATCGCGCCTCCAGCAGGTCGGACTCCGACGCGGCCTCGAGGATCGCTTTCAGCTCCACCTGCAAGGAACGGCCGTGCCGGCGCGCGCGGGCCTTGAGGCGCCCGAGCAGGGGCTCACCGATGTTGCGGACGAGGACTTGAGGCATAGGGTGGGCTCCGTAGCAGTGATATCGTCATGATAGCACAGGCGCGCGAGGCCAGGGCCGTCGAGCCGCCCGTGGTAGCGCTACCGCCCCCCGGGCGTGCTCGGCGCGCCAGGCGTGGAGCCGCCCCCCGGCGGCGTGGTGGGCGCGTCGGGCTCCTCGGAGGGCGGCGTGGGGCCGACGCCGCCCAGCGGCCCGACGCTGCCGCGGCTGGGCGGGACCGGCGTCCAGACGAAGGTGTAGGCATCGCTGTAGTAGGTCGTCCAGCCCCAGGGCGTGCGCGCGTAGCGCGCCATCACCGAGCGCGCCGCCTCGATCATGTCGAGCGCGTCGGGCCGCAGGCGCTCGTCGAGCATCTCCAGCACGTGCGCCTGCTCGCGCCGCGCACGGAAGTCAGGGTTCGTGACCGGGATGTCGAGGATGTTGCCCTGCTGGCACTTGACGCCCGGGATCCTGTGGCCTTGGTACTTCGTCTCGCCCTCGGCGCCCAGCGTGCGACCGTCGTAGGCATCGAGCACGTCGCTCATGCGGATCGTGGGCACGTAGGTGACCACGTAGCGGTCCACCGACTCCTTGGGATCGTCGGGCTTGAAGCGCTCGATCTCCTTCATGTAGAGCCCGAGCGCGTGCAGGTGGAAGCGGCTCATGGCGAGCCAGAAGCGGCCCAGCGTGAGGTCGGCCATGCCGCGCATGTGGGCCTTGGGGGCCTGGGGGCCGCGCAGGGTCGCGAGGCTCTGGTCCACGTCGCGGATGGCCTGGGTGTAGAGCGGGACGACCTGCTCGAGCAGCTTCTCCCCCAGCCTGCGCAGTTCTCCTTCGTGGCCCTGGGCGGTGCCCAGGACGTCGTCGCAGGGCCGACGGCGGGCTTCCCAGCGCTTCTCGGGCTGCACGGGCCGCCGGCCCACGAAGGAGCCCCAGCCGCTGGCCCAGCGCTCGCCAAGCATGCCGTCGTCCCAGGGCGTGTCCTCCACCAGCAGGCGCGCCGCACGATCGAGCGCATCCCAGGCCGGATCGCCCGCGCCCAGGCGCGCGAACTCGGAGCGCTTGACGAGCTCGGGCGCCAGGTCGGCGAGCTGCGGCCCCGCCGACGGACAGACGTCGAGCCACTCCCCGGGCGGGAACGGATAGAGGAGATAGCAACCCCCTGTCAGCGCCGCCGCGCGCGCGAAGGGCCAGTGCCCGTAGGCCGAGGGCGCGTGGTTGCACCACGGCGTGCGGTAGCCGACCCGCGGAAACCAGGTCGGCGTCGTGGAGCGGAAGCGCCCCTTGCCACCCCAGTTCGGCGCGCTGGGAAACCCCGGCAGCTCGGGGAAGGGCAGGTCCTCGGGCAGCGTGAACGGAGGCGGCTCGTCCTCGGGCGCCTCGCCCTCCGGAGGCAGCGGGGTGGGCGGCAGGGGAGGCCGGGGAGGGTCGTCGGGGTTGCCAGGGGGAAGCAGGGGCACGGGGGCCGGAGGCGTGGGCCTGCGCTTCTTCTGCTTGCGCAGCTCCTCAAGCTGGACCCGCAAGAGCTGGCGGATGAACTCCGGCGTCTCCGGCGGGAGGTTCCTGATCAGTTCCTCGAGCTCTTCCTCCGTCATCTCGGGAGCGGAGGGTCCCGGCGGCCCCGAGGGGCCGGACGGAGGCTCGGAGGGTGGAGTGGTGCCTGGCAGCTCGGGGGGCAGCCCCGAGGGCAGCTTCAGGCTGAAGAAGTCCGGCCACGACAGGATCTCGGGGCGCGCCGCCCATGGAAAGGAAGGCAGCTCGGCGACGGGCGTGAAGTCCTCGAAGTGCGCCTCGGGCGCGACCACGAAGAACGCCGTGCGCAGCTCGGCCAGCTTGCGACCCACGGCCTCCTCGTCGAAGTACGTGCCCGCCTCCACGAGCCTCCGCCTCCAGGCACGCTCCGCCTCCACGTCCTCGGCGTGCTCGAAGACGCGCTCGGGCAGCACGCGGTCGGCCACGTAGACGAGCGCACAGCGCTCCGACTTGCTGAGCTTGCGCGCGTCGCGCACCGCCTCGGCCATCCAGCGCGCCGCGGGAGCGAAGGCCGGACCCTTCTCGTCCTTGGCCCAGCGGTAGGTCAACGCCTGGGTCAGCGACCGCTCCGCGGCGGGGCGGCTCAGATCGATCATCTCGGTCCTGAGCGAGGTCAGCGCGAAAAGGTGGTGGTGCGTGGGACGTGCGGCGCTGGCCACCAGCGCCTTGACCCACGCCGCCACATCGCTCTGGAAGCCGTAGAAGGCGCTGAACTCCGTGCGCCCCGGCGGCGGCGCAAACGTGGAGGCCTCGAAGGCGAAGATCACCGTGCCCACGGTCGCGAGCGCCGGGTCGCTGAGCACGCGCTCGACGGTTTGCGGGATGTCGCGGCCGCCGCGGATCAGCACATCCCGCGGCGGCTCCGGATCCCCCGCACGGGCCGAACCGCCGGGGAGCGGCGCCAGCAGCAGCACCCCGCCGAGGAACGCAGAGAGGAGCAAGCGCGTACGGGGCATCGACCCTCCGCCCACGAGTCTACGGCCGGCCGAAGCCGGCTGCCTCGGCCCCCCGCGCCACGCCCCCGCGCTACGTGCCCGTGCGTGCGACCAGGCGCAGGGAGTCGGCCTCGCGGGCTCGCTCGGAGCGCCGCGCCTGGCGCTCGGAGGCGCCTCGTGACGCGTAGGCGTCGAACGCCGAGGTGCCCACACCGAGGTCGCGCGCGCGCTTGACCGAGCGGCGGATCCAACCTGCGCGGCCCACCTGCGTGACCTCGACGGCGTCGAAGCCCACCCGGCAAGCGAGGGCTTCCAGGGTGCGGGGGGTGAAGTGGGTCAGGTGCCGCGGCAGGTCGAGGCCGTACCAGCCGGCGCCGAAGGTGCGAAAGCTCCAGGAGTCGAGGTTCGGCACGCTGAGCGCCAGGAGGCCGCCGGGCTTGAGCAGGCGCAGCGCCTCGGACAGCACCGCGCGCGGCTGGTGCACGTGCTCGAGCGAAGCCCAGAGCGTGAGCGCGTCGAAGGAAGCCGGCGCGAGGTCGGGGTGCGGCAGCGTACCGACGTGAACGTCGATGCCCGTGCGCGCCGTGAGCGCATGCGCGGCCTCGGAGGAGAGGTCGAGGCCCTTGACCTGCCAGCCCAGCCCGCGCATCTGCACCAGGTAGCGCCCCGCGCCGCAACCCACGTCGAGCAGGCGCCCACCTGCGACGAAGGGGATCCAGCGCTGCCGCTGGCGCGCCGAAAGCCGGCGGCGGCCGAGCGCCGCGAGGACGTGCTCCCAGCGCGAGGGAGGCTGCGGCGGGTAGCCGTGGTCCACGCGCAGCACCGCCAGGGCCAGGCGTCGGGGCGGCGCGCCCTCGGCCTCGTCGTCCTTGGGCGCGTAGGGCTCGTAGGCCTCCGGGTAGAAGCGCGCCATGGCCTCCTCGGTGGGCCGCGTGCGCAGGTAGGCGAGGTCGCAGGCTGTGCAGCGCACGAGCGCATAGCGCCCGGGTCCGAACCCCAAGGCGTCGGCGGCCTCGATCACGGGCGCGTAGAGAGCGCCGTCGCAGCCGGGGCACGGCACGGTCTCGAGGTCAACGGACGCCGGGGTCGCAGGTGCCACGGCGTGACGGTACCCGGCCCGCGCCCCGGGCCGCGCGCGGCTCATCGAGACTTGCACGGCAGGCCCTCCGCCTGGGATGATCGCCCCCCGCGCCCCCCAAGGAACTGCGACCTGCGCACAACCTTCGCCCCCTGGCTTCTCGGCCTGCTCCTGGTTCTGCCCATGGCAGGGCTGGCGCGCGCCGGCGACGACCCGCGCGAGATCGGGCTCAAGGGCGACCTCTTCGCGCTCGAGCGGCTGCTCCACGACCTCGACGGCGGTCGCGCCACGCTGGGCACGCTCGCCGGCCGGGTCTGGGACCTGCACCAGCGGCTGGCCGCGCTCGAGGCGGCGCTCGGGCTGAGCGGCGGCGTGGTCTCGCGGCGCAGCGACTGGAACGCCGTGGCGCTCGACATCACGCGGCTCGGCCGTCGTCTGCGGGCGGTGCTGGTGGCGCGGGCCGAACGTGCGCACCCCGCCACCGACGGCCCCGCGGGCGGCGTGTTCGTGCCCAAGCCCTTCGACCCTGCCGCGCCCCCGACGGCCCCCCTCGCGCCCAACGCGCCCTGGCCCAGGAAGCTCCACTTCAACGCCACGGCCAAGCTCAACTACGAACCCTTCGGCACGCGCTACATCGGCACGGGCTACGTCGGCGGCTGGGAGGACGACTTCCTGCAGGAGGGCACGCGCGGCACGATCTCCTTCTCGCTGCGCGCGCGCGGGATGCTCAAGCAGATGGCCTCCGCCAGATTGCGCGTGGTCGTGCGGCTCCTGCCGCCCTTCGCCCCCACCGGCGGCGGCTTCCGGGTCTTCGATCTCGAGTGGAAAGCCGAGCGCGCGCTCTCCGACAACGCCCTGCGCTCCTGGCTGGAGCACGAGACGCTCACGGTCCACGGACCCTACCGCTGGATCGCCCGCCCCAAGGCGGTCGCGACCTCGCTCGACATCGAGGCCCACGTGCTCTCGCTCACCAGCCCCAAGGGCGAGACGATCACCTTCGAGGCCCCGGAGTTCGTGGCGCGCTAGGAGCCCCGCCTCCGACGGCACGACGGATGTGGGCGCGCGGGCGCCGCTCCCGTAGCGTCCGACTCCCATGGCTCTCCTGGCCCTCACCGACGTGACGCTCGCCCACGGCGGGCCGGCGATCCTCGACCACGTCGCGTTCCAGATCGAGGAAGGCGAGCGCATCGGCTTCCTGGGGCGCAACGCATCGGGGAAGTCCACCCTGCTCAGCGTGATCGCCGGCGACGCGCTGCCCGACGACGGTCAGGTGTCGCGCAAGCAGGGGTTGAGCGTCGCCTACCTGCCCCAGGAGGTGCCGCGCAAGCTGACCGGCACGGTGCGGGCGTTGATCGAGGAGGGCACGCGCGCGGGCGAGGAGGCCTGGCGCACGCGCGAACGGACCGCGCGGTTGATCCAGGGGCTGCGCCTCGACCCCGAGGCCGACGTGGCCACGCTCTCGGCGGGCCTCTCGCGCCGCGTGCTGCTGGCCCGCGCGCTGGTGGGCGACCCCGATCTGCTGCTGCTCGACGAGCCCACCAACCACCTCGACCTGCCCACCATCGACTGGCTCGAACGCCATCTGCTGGAACGGGGGGCCGGGGGGCGGCCGGGCTCGCTGCTCTTCGTCACGCACGACCGCGCCTTCTTGAAGCGCCTCGCCACGCGCATCCTGGAGATCGACCGCGGCCGGCTCACCTCGTGGCCGGGTGACTACGGCAACTACCTGCGCCGTCAGGAGGAGCGCGCGCTGGCCGAGGAGCGCCAGCGCGAGCAGTCCGACAAGAAGCTGGCCCAGGAAGAGGTCTGGATCCGCAAGGGCTTGAAGGCTCAGCGCAAGCGCAGCGAGGCGCGTGTGCTCGAGCTCGAGCAGCTGCGCCAGGAGCGGCGCCTGCGCCGCGACCCGCTGGGGCAGGTGCGGCTGGGGATCGCCGAGGCCGAGCGCTCGGGCCGGCTCGTGCTGCAGACCAAGGGTCTCGCGGCAGGGCACGCGGGCAAGGCCTGCGTGACGGACCTCGATCTCACGTTGATGCGCGGCGACCGGCTGGGCCTGCTGGGCCGCAACGGCTCGGGCAAGACGACGCTGCTACGCACGATCCTGGGCGAGCTTCCGCCGCTCGCAGGCAGCATCAAGCGCGGCACGAACCTGGAGTCGGTCTGGTTCGACCCGCTGCACGCGGGATTGGACCCCGAGAAGACCGTGCTCGAAAGCGTGGGCGACGGCAGCACGACGGTGGAGATCCAGGGCAAGCAGAAGCACGTGATGGGCTACCTGGCCGACTTCCTCTTCCCCGCCGACCGCGTGCGCCAGCCGGTGAAGAACCTGAGCGGCGGCGAGCGCAACCGCCTGCTGCTGGCGCGGCTCTTCGCGAGGCCCAGCAACCTGCTCGTGCTCGACGAGCCGACCAACGACCTCGACGCCGAGACGCTCGACCTGCTGGAGGACGCGCTGCTGGCCTATCCCGGCACGATCCTGGTGGTGAGCCACGACCGCGACTTCCTCGATCAGGTGGTCACGGGACTGTTGGTCTTCGAGGGCGCCGGCCGCGTGCGCGAGGTGGTGGGCGGCTACCAGGACTGGATCACGCAAGGGGGCTCGCTGGGCGTCTTGCTGGAGGAGGAGGCGGCCCCCGCCCCCGGAGCCCCCGAAACCCCTGCCCTGGCGCGCCTCACGAACCGGGACCGCCGCGAGAACGAGCGCCTCGAGAAGCAGATCGCGGCCCTCGAGGCCGAGCAGAAGGCGCTCCACGCCCAGATGGAGGACCACGCCTTCTGGAGCGGGCCGAAGGAGGCGATCGAGCGCGCCCAGTCGCGCCTGGCCGTCGTACCCGACGAGCTCGCGGCGGCCTACGAGCGCTGGTCCGCGCTCCACGGCTGAGCGCGCGGCGCGTCGGCTCGCCGCGGGACGTCAGTCCACGGGCCCCGGTTCCGGGCGCACCACCTCGTCGAGGGTGAGCGGGGCCTTGGCGGTGAATGGCACGCGCCGCACGGCGCAGTCAGGGAGGTCGCAGGAGGCGCACCAGGCGCGTCGGCAGGGGTCGGCGTGGAACGAGATCTGCCCCTCGATGGAGAGCTCCTTGATCACGTCGGCCGCCACGGCCTCGGAGAGGTCGTGCGCCTGCTCCACGAGCCAGAACTCGGGCACCACGATGTGGGCCTCGACGTGGTGGAAGCGTCCGGAGCGGATGGCGCGCAGGTTGTGGAAGCGGATCACGCCACCGTGGATGCGCCGAGACTGGTCTGCACATGAGCTCAAGTTCCACTACGGACCGTGGCGCTGCAACCGCTGCGAGACGGGTTGCCAGTCTCCCGAGGCTGTTAGACAACACTTTGCCCGGAGCCACCCCCAAGAACACTTGG
>JANOFW010000280.1:0-3156 GCA_031413835.1 Planctomycetia bacterium | reverse complement strand
CCACAAGTTGCTCGCCCGCGGGGATGCTGCCGGCATCCCGCCGCCTCCTCATCCGCCGAACCGCCAACCGCCAGCCTCAGCACGGCCGGCCCCCAAGCAACCGGTCGGCGACGACGCGGCGCTCAACATGACGCCGATGATCGACGTCTGCTTCCAGCTGATCGTGTTCTTCATGCTCACGCTGCGCTTCCCCTCGGTCGCCAACCGCTTCGAGACCGTGCTGCCGACGGATCGCGGACCGCGCGACGAGCCGGTGATCCTGCCGCCGATCCAGCACATCTCGGTCAGGCTCTTTCGCAAGGACTCCGAGCTGGATCGCAGCCGGCACTTCACCCGCGTACGCGTGGGCGAGCTGGCGACCGTGGACCTGCCCCGCGGCCCCTGGCCCACGAGCGGCGACCAGGAAGAGGCGCGCCGCCTGACGGAAGACAAGCTCTTCGGTCAGGTGACGGAGGCGATCGCCGCGGCCTGGGCGCAGCAGAACAGGAACCCCGACGTCCGGGGCGAGATCAAGACGCCTGCCCCCACGGGCCAGCTGGTGCCGCACGGCGACGTGATGCGCGTGCTCGATGCGTTCGTGGGCGCCGGTCTGACAGGGGTGCACTTCGAGGGCGCGCCCCCACCCCTCTCCCCCCGCGACGGCTAGGTCCGCCGGCCGGATCTCGCGCTCCGCGGGCGCGATCCCGGCGTCGCGGTCCGCCGCGTACGGGCCCCACGCCACGCGCGTCGGGCCCGTACACTCGCACCCCATGGCCCTGCGGCGTCCCCTCCTGCTCGTCGTGGCGGCCGCGCTGGCGGGGACGGGATTCCTGCTGGGCGGCCGGACGTGCCGCGACCTGGCGGGATCGCGTCCACGCACGATCCTGCTCCTGACCATCGACACGCTGCGGCGCGACGCCCTGGGGGCCTACGCGAACGCCTCGCCCGATGCACCCAGCTCCACCCCGCGCATGGACGCGCTGGCCCGCGCTGGCCTGCGCTTCTTGGACGCGCGCACGCCCGTCCCGCTGACGCTGCCGGCCCACGTCACGATGCTCTCCGGCCTGCCCCCCGCGGTGACCGGCGTGCGCCTGAACGCCTTCGACCGGCTCCCCGGGCCGCAACAGCGCGGGTTCCCGCTGCTCGCGGAGCGCCTGCGCGCGGAGGGTTGGCGCACGGGCGCCTTCGTCTCGGCCCAGCCTCTGGCGGCGAGCTACGGGCTCGACCAGGGCTTCGAGGTCTACGACGACGGCCTGGACACGCTCGCCCCCGGCGTCGCCGGCGGCGTGCCCGAGCGCGCGGGCCCCGAGACCTGCGCACGGGCATTGGCCTTCGCGCGGGCGGCGGGCAGCGACGCGCCCCTCTTCCTCTGGGTGCACCTCTTCGAGCCCCACGCCCCCTACCTGCGCTACACCGACGATGTGGCCGCGGCCGACGGCGTCGTCGGACGGCTGCTCGACGGTCTCCACGCCCTGGGCCGGGGCGAGGACGCGGCCATCCTGCTCACTAGCGACCACGGCGAGATGCTGGGCGAGCTGGGCGAGCGCACGCACGGCTTCCTGCTGGGCGACGGCGTGCTGCGCGTGCCCTTCGTGCTGCGGCTGCCCGGGCAGGCCCCGGCCACGCGCGGCGACCCGGTGGACCTGGCCGACGTCGCGCCGACGCTCGCCGCCTTGGCCGGCCTCGAGTGGCCGGAGGCGGCGAGCCCCTTCGCCGGTCGGGATCTCCTGGAGGCGCCCGCCCCCGCCGGGCGGATGCGGGTGGCGGAGAGCCTCTACGCCCATCACCTCTACCGTTGGGCCCAGGTGGTCGCGGCCGTGGGCCCGTCGGGCACCCTGGTGGACACAGGGGGCACGCGGCTGGGCTGGCTGGAGCCTGCCCCTCCCGGCGAGCCCCAACGCGCCTGGCGCGAGGTCACCACGGCACCTGACGAACTCGGTTCTGCCATCGCGGCCTACCGGGCCGGGGAGCAACAGGGCCGCATGGGTCGCTCGACCCAACACGGTCCCTATGGCGGGGCGGGCTCGGTCGCTCCGTTCTTGAGCGATGCCGACAATGCCAGGCTGCCCGACCCCTACAGGGAGATCCTGCGGGTCGCGATCCTCCACCAGCTCAAGGCCCAGCTCCTCCAGGGGCGTGCCGTAGGGGGGCTGCCGCCGCGCACCCTGCGCGAGCTGATCGAGCAGGTCGAGCACCAGATCGCGCTGGACCCGACCAACCCGGAGGTCCACTTCCTCCTGGGGCTCCTGGAGGAGATACGAGCAAACCACGAACATAATGCCGGGGAGGAGGCTGGGTCCAAGGCACACCTGGAGGCTGCCGAAGCGGCCTTCGGGAAGGCCTTCGAGCTCGGCCGCCAGGACCCGGAGACCCTGGCCCTCTGGGTAGGCGTCAATGCCAAAGGGCGGGAGCGTCTGGCCCTCCAGCGCCTCGACGCCTGGCTGCCCAGGATCGGAGCCGACTGTCAGCTCTACGTCCTCAAGGCCATGCTCCTGCTCAAGCTCGGGCAGGCCGGCGAGGCCGCCGAGGCCTGTGAGCTGGCCCGACTTGCGTGCCGTACCCCCCGCCAGAAGGCGGTCATGACGAAGACGTGTCGTTGACCGCCTCGATCCCCCGAGCGGCGGTCGTAACTGCGTTTTCCTGTCGTGAGTTATGACACGTTTGTGACCCGCGTGGAGTGTCCTTTCGCGCCACGGGAGGGGAGCCAGGGCTGGCAGGGCCTTGGCTCCGACGCACGGGCGAGGTCCGTCCATGCGCCACGCCTCGCGCGATTTCCCGCAACAGCCTCCAAGACAGTTTCCCCGAGCTCGGAGCCGGACGTCCATGTCGAAGGCCAACATGCTCAAGATCAACCGTTTCGCCGCCCTCTCCCTCGCGCTCTCGATCCTGGTGCTGGGCGGCTGCCGCAGCCGTCGGATCGCCTTGGACGCAACCGGCGAGACCGGCGCGAGCGGCACTCCCGCTGCGCCCAACGCCGACGCGCCGGCCCTGGCCGGATTCCCCGGTGTGGCCGCCGACGTTCCCGCGGCGCCGGTGCCGGGTGACGTTCCGCTCGCCCCGACCTTCCTCGCCGAGGAGCCCGCGCCCGGCGGCGCTCCGGCCGCCGACGTGCCGCCTGCCGCGGTCGCCGTCGCGGACGCGCCGGCCGCCGATGCGCCGCCCGTCGCCCCCGCCGCG
>JANOFW010000279.1:0-5162 GCA_031413835.1 Planctomycetia bacterium | reverse complement strand
CGCGCTTGCCGCGCCGGCCTCCGCGTCCGGCCCGCTCGGCGGCCGCGCGTCGGGCGGCGCCGGCGGCGGCCGCTTGGGCCGCCCGGGGCCCCGTCTCGGCGGCGGGGGCGGAGGCCGACATCCTGGGCGTGCGTCCGGCGGAGAGGGGGCGGGCGGGCACGCCCACCACGACCTGCCCGGCGGCCACGTTGCGGCGCGCGGTGACCACCGAGTTGGCGCCCGTCACGGCCCGTTCGCCGATCTGGACGGGAGCCACCAGCACGGTGCCCGCGCCGATGCGCGCCCGCGCTCCGATCTCGGTGCGGTGCTTCTTGGTGCCGTCGAAGTTGGCCGTGATGGCGCCGCAACCGATGTTGGCCTCGGCGCCCACGGTCGCGTCGCCCAGGTAAGCCAGATGCTTGGCCTTCACCCCGCGGCCCAGCGTGCTGGCCTTCACCTCGACGAAGTTACCGACCTCGGCCTCGGCCTCGAGCACGGCGCCGCCGCGCAGCCGCGCGAAGGGCCCCACCACGGCGCCGGCGGCGATGCGGCAGCCGGTCTGGACGTAGCTGAAGGGCAGCAGGCGCGCGCCGGGCTCGATCACCACGTCCACCTCGACGATGGTGTGCTCGAGATCCACGATCTCGACGCGCCGCGCGAGGTGCTCGGCGAGGATTCGCCGACGCAGCACGGCGAAGGCCAGCGCGAGATCCTCCCAGGTGTTGACGCCCAGCAGCGTGGCGCCTTCGGGCAGGCACAGCGCCTCCACCACGCCGCCGGCGGCGCGGATGCGCGTCAGGGCGTCGGTCAGGTACTCCTCGCCCTGGGCGTTCCTGCCGCGGCCGGCCTGCGAAGCCGGGCCGGAGCCCCCCTGGGCGAAGAAGGCCGCGCGCAGGGCGTCGGCCCGGAAGGCGTACAGGCCGGTGTTGAACTCGTGCAGTGCAAGGATGGCGGGCCGGTCCGTCGCATCGCGCGCCTCGACGATGGCCTCGAAGCGCCCCTCCGCCGTGCGCACCACCCGGCCCAGGGAGCCGGGGTCGGCCAGGCTGCCGGTCAGCACCGTGGCTGCGGCGCGTGAGGTGCGGTGCCGGTCGAGCAGGCGCTCGAGCGCGCCGCGCGTCACCTGCGGCACGTCACCCGAGACCACCAGCACGTCGCCGTCGAAGCGCGGCAGGGCGTCCATGGCCAGTCGCACGGCGTGGCCCGTGCCGTTCTGCGGCTCCTGCAGGATGGGGCGCGCGCCCTTCCAGCGCTGGTCCAGGTAGGTCCGCACCTGCGCCGCCTCGTGCCCGACCACCACCAGGGTGAGCTGCGCGCCCAGGCCCTCGAGGGCGCGTCGGACGTGCTCGAGCAGCGGCGCGCCCAGGCACTCGAGCAGCACCTTCGGGGGCGCGTCGGCGCCGACGGCCAGCCGCGTGCCTCGGCCGGCAGCCAGCACGACGACGGCCAGCGGCCGCCCAGCGCTCGCGTCCTTGGTCATGCCGCCTCCGCCGCCGTCCACGGGGACCCGGGCCGCGAGTGTCCGCCCCCCGGGCCCATGGTCAAGCCCAGCCCCTGTGCTGTCCTGGCCTGCCTTCCCCTCGTCCGGTCGGCGCGCTGGGCTGGGGGCGCTCGGGCCACCGCGTCGTCCTGATGTAGGCAGACTACACGGCGTCCTCCGCGGCGGCCCTCCGCACCCCATCCAGCGCGCCGGTGCGCCCCAAGACGGACTTTGGGATCGAACCGGGGGCACCCACGGCCCCTGCGTGCTGTCCTGGCCTGCGGGTCAGTCCTTGCCCCGAACCGCGAACAGGATCAGCGCCAGGCCGGCGAAGACGCCCGCGCCGTGGCTCTTGAGCTTGTTCGCGAAGGGCTCGCCCAGGGTCTGGACGAAGACCTTGTCGAACTCGTTGGGCTCGGCCTTGGTCGAGGCCGCCGGGGTCTCGACGGCCTTTGGCTCCTCGAAGAAGAAGGGCGGCACGTAGAGGGCCAAGGCCAGACCTCCGAGGATGAGAGCGAGCAAGCGACCCATGGACACCTCCACGTCGCGCCGCAGAGGGCGCAGGGAATGGTGATACCGAGGGGGGGCTGGGAGGGGAAGGGGGAGCCACTCGCGAGGGCCGCCTGGGGCCCGAGTCGAGTGGCCCTGAGCGAGGGCCGCTTGGGGCCCGAGTCGAGTGGTTCCCCGGGGAGGATTCGAACCTCCAACTTCAGGATCCAAAGTCCCGCGTGCTACCAGTTGCACCACCGGGGAGCGGTGTCGATCCGATCCTACCCAGGGGCGCTCGCGAGGCTCAGAACGGATCTGCGCAGCAGGTCGAGCGCGGCCACGGCCACGCGGCGCTGGACCAGCTCGCGAGAGAGCGGCACGAAGACGCGCTCCACCCGCACGGCGCGCCCCCCGACCGCGGCGGCGACGAAGGCCGTCCCGGCGAGGACCGGCCCCGCCGGGCCGGGCTGGTCGCCGGGCCCCGCCACGCCCGTGGTCGAGAGCGCGCAGGCGGTGCCGGCCCGCGCGCGCGCCCCTTCGGCCATGGCGACGGCGACCTCGGCGCTCACCGCGCCGCAGCGCCTGAGCAGGTCGGGCGACACGCCGAGGTCGCGCTGCTTGGCGCCGTCGTCGTAGGTGACGAAGCCGGCGGAGAACACCTCGCTCGCGCCCGCGACGCGCGTGAGCATGCGCGCGACGAGCCCGCCGGTGATGGACTCGGCCGTGGCCACCTTCCAGCCCCGCGCGCGAAGCAGCGCGAGCAACGCGTGCTCGATGCGCTCGCCCGGCGCCACGTCGAGCAGGCAGTCGCCGAGCAGCCCCCGCGCCCGGACGGCCGCGCCGCGCGCCCGCTCGGCGGCTCCCGAGCCGTGCGCCCGGATGGAGACCTCCACCTCACCCTGGTGCGGATACCAGCCGATGGCCGGCTCCCTCGAGAGCGCCAGGTCGCCCAGGCGTCGCGCCACCTCGGTCTCGGGGAGGCCCACCGTCAGGAGCAGCTCAAGGGCCGTCGGCACCCGTCCAGGGAGCGCCCGCAGCCGCGGCAGGCCCTCGACCTCGAACAGGGCCTTGAGCTCCTGCGGCACGCCGGGCAAGGCCAGCACCTCGCTCGCGCCCACGCGCACGCTCAGGGCCGGCGCGATGCCCACCGGGTTGGGCAGCCAGCGCGAGCCCTGGGGCAGCAGCGCCTGGCGCCGCTGCGCGGGCAGGACCTCGCGGCCCCGGCGCGTGAGCGCCTCCACGACGAAGCTCCAGGCGCCCGGGTCCTCGACCAGGGGCACGCCGGCCGCACGCGCCAGACCCGCGCGCGTACGGTCGTCCTCGGTGGGTCCCAGGCCGCCGCTCAGGAAGACCAGCGCGCAGCGCGCGGCCGCGTCCTCCACGGCCGCGGCGATCTCCTTCTCGACGTCCGCCACGACGGTCCAGCAGACCAGCGATCCGCCCTCTTCCGTGATGCGGCGGGCCAGCCAGGCCCCGTTGTCGTCCTTCGCGCGCCCCTCGACGAGCTCGGCCCCCACCAGCACGAGGCCGACGGCAGCCGTCACACGGCGCTCCGGATGTGCACGATGTCGCCGTCCTTGACGACGTAGTCCTTGGGCTCGAGCCGCACGCCGTTCTTGGCCTTGAGCTCGCGCATGCCGCCGGCGGCCTTGAGCTCGTCGTAGGCGAAGACCTCCGCGCGCACGAAGCCCTTGGCCAGGTCCGTGTGGATCTTGCCCGCCGCGGTGAGGGCGTCGTCGCCTGCCTGGATGGTCCAGGCGCGCACCTCGTCCTCGCCCACGGTGAAGAACGAGCACAGGCCCACACCGCGGTAGACCTCGTGCACGAAGCGCGAGGCCGCCGGCTCGGCCAGGCCGAACTCCTTCAGGAAGGACGGGCGGTCGGCGGGGTCCATGGCCGCGACCTCGGCCTCGATCTGCGCGTCGATGGCGATGGTGCCGCGCATGGGCAGGCCCAGGCCCGCTCCGAAGCCCGCGGGCGGGGCACCGGCGCCGTTGAAGAGCGCCAGGAAGGGCTTGCGCGCGAAGAGCTGGAAGCCGCGGATGCGCTTGGCGTCGGGCTCGCTGAGCTCGAGGCCGCCCAGGTCCTTGCCGGCCTCGAGGCGTTCAAGGCAGCGCTCGAGCACCGACAGCTCGAGCTTGTCCTCCTCGAGGCTCTTGGCTTTCTTCTGCACGTTGCCGCGCAGCTTCGTGACGCGCGTCTCGGTGGTCACGAAGTCGGCGGTCAAGAGCTCATCGACAACCTGCTTCAGATCGGCCAGGGGGTCGGCCTTCGGACGCTCGTAGGGGTAGAGGTCGCTGGTGAAGCCGCGCACGACGATCACGTAGGCGTCGGCCTCGCGCAGGCTGGCGAGCAGGCGCGTGCGCCGCTCCTTGTCGGCCTCGCTCGTGCCCGGCGGCAGGCCCGGGGGGTCCCAGATCTCCATGCCGGCCGGGGTGTACTTCTTGGGCTGGAAGAGCTCGCGGCAGCGCTCCAGGCGCTCGTCCTTGATCTTCACCACCTGCACGTGCGTCTCGCTCTGCAGGCCTCCCGCCGGCACGCTCACCGGCGTGTCGGCGACGGCGTTGAAGAGCGTGGTCTTGCCGGAGCCCTTGAGACCCAGGAGGGCGATGCGCATGGGGCGGGAGGATACCGAGGAGCAGGTGGAGCGCCCCGGGGCGCGCGAAGGCTGCCCCCGATCCGACGCCTCGCCTCTCGCATCCCACCGCGTTCGTCGCCCTCCCTCGTGGGTCCGACGCACCGCCTGGGAGCGCCAGGCTCCAGCCTGGCACGTTGGGGATGGGGCGTACGGGTCGTTGAACGTGACCGGAGCGCGGGGTGCGATGCCTTGGATGCGCTGGCCTCACCCGCGACCCAGAGCCAGGCTGGAGCCTGGCGTTCCCAGGGGTCCCGTCCCGCATCACGCCTGGTACGAGCGCGCCGGAGGCGTGCCCTGCGAGGCAACTCACGTACGACCCCGATCCGGCATCGCGCCTCGCACGCGCTCGTCAAAGCCGTGCCATGCGCAGCGACGCCCCTGGGAACGCCAGGCTCCAGCCTGGCACGTTGGGGATGGGGCGTACGGGTCGTTGAACGTGACCGGAGCGAGGGGTGCGATCCCTTGGATGCGCAGGCCTCACTCGCGACCCAGAGCCAGGCTGGAGCCTGGCGTTCCCAGGGGCGTCGCTGCGCATGGCACGGCTTTGACGAGCGCGTGCGAGGCGCGATGCCGGAT
>JANOFW010000278.1:0-5277 GCA_031413835.1 Planctomycetia bacterium | reverse complement strand
AGTTTCATCCGGCCTACCTGGCCTTCTGCCGGGACTGGGACGTGCAGCCGCGGGCCTGTGCGCCGTATCGCGCGCGCACCAAAGGCAAGATCGAATCCGGCGTGAAGTTCGTGAAACGCAATGCCCTGGCGGGGCGGACCTTCGACTCGTTCGCCGAGCTGGAGCAGCATCTGGCGGCGTGGCTGCCAGAGGCCGACGGCCGCATCCACGGCACGACGCATGAGCGCCCGGTCGATCGGCCACGACCCTGATGGGCATGAGCTTCCCGCTGCTGGTCGCGACGCGGCGCACAGCGGCCCTGGGGCCCGCTGGCGGCGTCGGCGCTCTCTATGCGCTCAACACGGCCGGCGCCGCTCTGGGCGTCGTGCTCTGCGTCCTGGCCCTGCCGCACCTGGGCGAGCGCCTCACGCTGGGCGCGGCCGCCGCGCTCCAGGTCCTGGCCGCGGCCTGGCTCTGGATCCGCGAGGGGGCGCTGGGGCCGCCGCGCGACGGGAGCCTGCCGAGCGGGCACCCCGCGGCCGTGGATCGTGGCGCGCCGGCCCGCGCCCTGGCCTGCCTGACGCTCACCGGCCTGGCCGGCATGGCCGCGGAGATCTCCGCCTTCCGGCTGCTCGAGCCCCTGACCGGCCCCCACCTCTGGGGCCTCGTGCTGCTGCTCGTGCCGGTGCTCCTAGGGCTCGCATTGGGCGCCGCGCTGGGGGGGCGAGCGGCCGAGCGCGCGCGCGATCCTTCCCGTGCGCTGACCTGCGCGCTGCTGCTGGCCGGCGTCTTCCTGCTGGCCCTCGTGCCGATCGCGGGCAGTCTGCCGCGCACGCTGCTCGCCCTGGGCGCGCCCGAGCGCGGCGTGCGCCTCTTGTGGCTGGGCGCGGGCACGGCGCTGGCGCTGCTGCCCCCCATGGCCGCCCTGGGTGCGTGCTTCCCGCTGGCGGTGCGTGCCTCGGTCGCGGCGGGCGCCAAGGCGCCCCGGGCCAGCGGCGACCTGGGCGCGTGGAACGCGTTGGGCTGCGTGCTCGGCTGCCTGCTGGCCGGCTTCGTGCTGCTGCCGCTCCTGGGTGCGGCGGCGACGCTCGTGCTCGTGGGGGCGCTGCCCCTGGTCCTGGGCCCGCTCTGGCACCTGACGAGCGCCTCAAAGCGGCGGCTGAGCGTGGCCCTGGCGGCGGCCGTGCCCTTCGCCGTGCTGTGCGTCCCGGCCGTCCGCGCCGCGCTGCTGGCAACGGCGCCAGGGCTGCCGGAGGTGGTGGCCGTGACCGGAGGCCGTCCGCCGGTGGTGCGTCTGGAGGGCGGCGGCACTCGTCCCCTGGCGCTCGCCTCGGCGCAGGACGCGCGCCTCTACGCCGAGTGGTTCGGCGGCCGTCCGGCCCGCGCGCCCAGCGACCCGCTCGGCGAGCCGCTCCCGGTGCGCGAGGGCCGGCTGGGCTCCGTGGCGCTGCAGGAGGAGCCGGGCGCCCTCGTGCGCCTGCGGGTCAACGGGATGAGCGAGGCGCAGCTCGATCCGGAGCGCCCCGACGTGGGCTCGATCACCGAGGTCGCGCTGGGGCTGTTGCCGGCGCTGGCCCATCCCGCCCCCGCCAACGCCCTGGTCATCGGGCACGGCGCGGGCTGGACCGCCGAGGCCCTGCTGGCGACCGACGTGGCCCACGTGGACGTGGCCGAGCTCGACGCGACCGTGCTCGAGGCGGCGGCCGACTTCCGGGGCCACCCGCTGGCCTCCACCCACGACCCTCGCGCGCGCCTGTGGCTCACCGACGGCCGGCTGCTGCTGCGCCGGGCGGCCCGCGTCGGCGGCCGCCGCTACGACGTGATCGCCTCCCAGCCCAGCCACCCTTGGGTGCCGGGCGCCGGCCATCTCTTCACCGAGGAGGCCTACCGTCTGGCGCGCGCCGCGCTCAGCGAGCGCGGCGTGTTCGCGCAGTGGCTCAACCTGTTCGAGATGTCGCCCGAGCTGCTGCGCTCCTCGCTGGCCACCTTCCGGGCCGTCTTCCCGAGCTGCTGGCTGTTCCTCTTCAACCAGGAGGCCGTGCTCCTGGGGTTCGCCTCGGAGCCGGCGCTCGACCCCGCGCGCTGGGATCGCCTGCTCACGCACGAGGAGCGCGTGCGCGCGGTGGCCGCGCCGCTCGGGATCCTGCGGCCCGGCGACCTGTGGAGGCACCTCACGCTGGACGCCGACGGCATCGAGCGCCTGGCCCCCGCCGCCCGCACGCCCCTGGTCGTGGACGACCGTCCCGCCCTCGAGCTGGGCCTGGCCTGGCGTGTGCTCACCGAGGCCGGCATGACCGAGCAGCTCACGGGCACGGGTCCGAACCTGGCCGAGCTGCTGCGCTCTGGATTTCCTCCCGACTTCACGCGCGCGCTGCCGGAGCAGGCGGCGCGCGAGCGCTGGACCTCCCAGGCCATCCGCAGCCTCCTCGACGCCGACGAGCGCGAGCTGGCCGACCGCTGGGACGGCCGCGTGCCCTGGGGCACCGCGGGCGAGGCGCGCCTCACGCGGGCCGCGCTGGCTCGCGCGCGGGGCGACATCCCCACGGCCGAGCTTCTGCTGCGCGAGGCCGTCGCCGAGGCGCCCGAGAATGCCGAGTGGACGGCGGGTTGGATCGGGATGCTGGTCCCCGGCGTCGAGCAGCGGCGGCACCTCGCCCAGCGCGCGTTGGACGAGGGCGGCGTGGCGGCCCGGCGCCATCCCGACGACGGACGCGTGCGCGCCGTCTACGCGCGCCTGCGCGAGGTCTGCGGCGACCGGATCGGCGCCAAGCTGGAGTACGAGGCGGCCTTGGCCGCCACCTCTCCCCCCGCGCCCCCCGGCACCACGGCCGCCCTGGCGCGTCTGCTGCTCGTGAGCGACCCGACCGCCGCGGGCGAGGCGCCGCGGGGCCCGGAGCTGGGCACGGAGATGCACGCGCTCTCCCTGCTGCGCACGGACCCCACGCTGGCCACCGACCGCCAGGCGCTCGAGCTGATCGCCCGCCTCGAGAGCCGCCTCGGCGACGAGGCGCACCTGGCCCTCGCCGACGGCCTGCTGCAGGCCGCACGTACCCGCGACGGGCGCGCGGCGCGCCGCACGGCCTGGGCGTGGCTGACGGCCCTGGACGGCTCGGCCCTGGGCGACGCCCTGCGCGCCACGGAGATCGAACCGGCCAACGTGGAGGGCTGGGAGCTGCTCGCCCTCGCGCACCTGCAGCACGGCCTGAGGGCGGTCGAGCAGGCCGCGCGTCGCAGCCACGAGGGAGCGGCGCTCCAGGCGCTGGGCGAGGCCCTGCGCGTCACGCGCGACGTGGCGCGCACGGAACGACGCGCACGCGCCTACCTGCGCTGGTTCGGGGTGAGCGCCGAGGGCCTGGCGCCGGCGCCGCCCCAATGAGCGCCACCCCTGCGTCGCCGCCCCCCGCGGCGTGGATCTAGCGTCCCGAGGAGCTCGTCCACCTGTGCGCCCGGCTGTCGAGCGCGACGCGTGTCGCGCTCGACACGGAGGCCAACTCGCTGCACGCCTACCGCGAACGGACCTGCGTGGTGCAGCTCACCACGGCCGAGGAGAGCGCCATCCTCGATCCGCTGGCGCTGCCCACGCTCGAGCCCCTGCGCACGACGCTGGCGGGGCCCGGGATCGAGGTGGTGTTCCACGGCGGCGACTACGACATCTCCGTGCTCTCGCGCGACCATGGCTTCGCTTTCCAGCAGGTCTTCGACACCATGATCGCGGCCACCCTCCTGGGAGAGCCGCGCGTGGGTCTGGCCGACCTGGCGCGGGAGCACCTCGGAGTGGCTCTCGACAAGCGCTTCCAGACCGCGGACTGGGCGCGTCGGCCGGTGACGCCCGAGCAGCTCGTCTACCTGCAGGGCGACACGCAGTGGCTGCTCCCGCTGCGCGACCTGCTGGCGGCGCGCCTGGCCGAGCAGGACCTCGTGGAGGAGGCCGACATCGAGTTCCGCCGCCTGGCACGCCGTCGCGGCAAGCCGCGCGCCGAGGAGCCCGAGCGCTGGCGTGAGCTCAAGGGCGCCGAGACGCTGGACGCCGAGGGGCGCGCGGCGCTGCACGCGCTCTGGGCCTGGCGCGAGGGTGAGGCCGAGCAGCGCGACGTGCCGCCCTTCAAGGTCCTCGCGCCGCAGGTCCTGCTGGGCCTGGCGCGCGAGGCACGGCGCAGCGCCGATCCGCGCCAGCCGCTGCCGGGCCTCTTCCCGCGCGAGGTCGCTCGTCATGGGCATGCGCTGCGTGAAACCCTCGAGCGCGGCCTGGCGCTCGCGAGCGAGGGCCGCGCGCCGGCGGCCCTCGAACGTCCGCGGCCAAGCGACGCCGAGCGCGCCGAGGCCAAGACGCGGCGCCGACGCGAGGACGCGCTCAAGGACTGGCGCCGCACGGAGGCGCAGGCGCGCCGCGTGCCCAACGTCGTCGTGCTGCCCAACCCGGCCCTGGACTGGATCGTGGCGCGGGGCGGCGCGACGCTCGAGGAGCTGGCCGCGCACCCCGACATCGGGCCCAAGCGCGTGGCGCGCTACGGCGCTGCGATCATGACCGCGCTGGCTTCGGTCCCCGCGCCCTGAACCGCTTCCGGTGCGGCCTCGGGCCGCATGCCTTGCAAGCAGATCGGATGTGAGCGGATCGGGGCTCGGTCCCCCGAGCCCCCTGATCCGCTCACTCGTCGTCGAAGTCCACGTCGTCGGCGTCGTCGTCCCAGTCGTCGTCGTCGTCTTCCTCGTCGAGGTCGTCGAAGTCGTCGTCGTCCTCGTCGTCGTCCTCTTCGTCGTCTTCCTTCTCGACCTCTTCCTCTTCTTCCTCTTCCTCTTCGTCCCCCTTCGCGCGGAAGGCGGAAACGACAACGCCGCCGCCCAGGGCGGCTCGGGCGGCCGCGTCAGGCCCAGGATCGAGCACGAAGGTCGGCTCGTCAGCCAGCAGCCGTTCCAGCAAGCACATGGTCGCGTCTCCGAAGGCCGAGGGGGCTCCCCCCCCAGGCGGCGGGTACCTATACCCCTCGGCCTAGGTACGTCAAGCCCGCCCTCGCAGAACCACGGGCCAGGCCTTGGGAACCCGGCTTCCCATCGGCGAGGTAGCGCCGGCCCGAGGAGTCCCCCGGCCACAGCCCCCGGGCGGCCGCCGCAGGTCCGGGAGCCGCACGCCTGCCCCCCGGGAGCCACGGTGGGGTCCCTATTGAACTCTGGGAATCGTGCTGGGAGGTCAAACCAGGACACGTCACGGGGATGCGGGGGACTTGCGCCAGCCCCCGGTAGGCTGGGCCGCGTGCGCGTCGCCCTGGCCCAGATCGACACGACCGCCGGGGATGTGGGCGG
>JANOFW010000277.1:0-10443 GCA_031413835.1 Planctomycetia bacterium | reverse complement strand
GGTGAAGTTCAATGGTGTGAGCGCCAGTTTCACAGTGATGTCGAGCACGGAGATCAAAGCTACAGTACCGTCGGCAGCGACGAGCGGACCTATCACTGTGACTACATCAGCCGGCATTGCCACAAGCGCCGACAATTTCATAATGACTGATGGCAATGCTCCCACAATGAGCGGGTTTAGTCCTGGCAGCGGGCAAGCAGGAGCAAGCGTTACGATGACGGGAACGAATATGCTAGGCGCTACAACGGTGAAGTTCAACGGTGTGAGCGCCAGCTTCACAGTGCTATCGAGCACGCAGATCAAAGCTACGGTGCCGTCGTCGGCGAACAGCGGATTTATCAGTCTGGCTACATCGGATGGGACTGTGACAAGCAGTGAGAGATTCACTGTTATGCCGAAGATGAACAGTTTCACACCGACCAGTGGGCCGTCAGGGATCCCTGCGGCGTCTTTCCGCTCATGTCGCCCTTGTGGACCTTGCCGTCCACCTCGACCCACGCTCGGATCACGAGGTCGGGCTTGACCGCCGACTTGGGCTCGAGGTCGAAGTCGCGGCCCTCGGACCACTCGATGCGCCGGTCGTCCAGACCACCGAACCAGCGATCGCCGTCGCCGGCCTTGGTCGAATCGGCCGCGGAGACGTCCACGGGCACCCAGCCCAGGCCCGGCGCGAAGAAGCGCGGCCAGCAGCGGTACCCCGGGTCGTAGTCCTTGCCCTCGTTGGCGTAATTGAGGCGGCTGCCGTAGATCAGGCGACAGGGGATCCCGCGCGCGCGGCACAGCGCGATGAAGAGCGCATGCTGGTCCGTGCAGCAATCGCCCTTGCCCGCGAGGCACTCCATCGCATCGCCCAGGCACAGCCCCTTGGGGTTGGGTCCGAAGAGCGAATAGTGGTCGGACTTCCCGATCACGTAGTCGAAGCACTTGCGCGCCTGCAGAACGGGGTTCGTCTCCGCGCCGCAGAGGTCGTCGGCGATCTTCTGGATCTCCGGCGTCACCTCCATGTGCTTCTCGTCCAGGCGCAGTTCCTTGGCGAACGTCAGCCGGTGCTCGGCGGTGATCGGGCCGGTCTTGGAGGCGTCGGCCATGCCGCGAACCTCACGACGCAGCAGGCGGAACTCGGTCACGATCTTGGGCGGTTTGGCGGCGTCGGCGGCGACGTCCACGTAGACCCAGGAGCGGCCGTAGGTCGGGTCGCGCGTGATCCGGACGCCCTCGGGCGCCTCGACGATCTTGAAGTCGAGCACCTTCTGCTCCGGGGTGTCCTCGGGCATCCAGAACCAGATGCGGACCCGCTTGGCGTCGGCGGGCAAGTCCTTGACCGTCATCTGGTGGCGCAACGCGTAGGTCGTCGCGGAGGGGGCGGGGGCCACCGCGGCGGGGGCCGGGGCGGCGGGGGCCGAGGCGGCGGGGGCCGGGGCCTTGTCCTCGGCAACGGCGGCAGAGGCCAGGAAGTGGGCGCCCGCCGAGAGAACGGCCAGGGCGGCGGCGAGGGCGGTTCGGGACATCGGGAAGGCCTCCAAGTGCGGGCTGCGTGGATGGTTACAGCCCGTCGAACGCGCCCTGGTCCGCGCCATTCCCCGACCGGGCCCAGTCCCGATGTACGGTCGGGGTCGGTGCGGGAATGGTACCCCGGGGACTGCGTTGGTCCGGCCGTGCACCGGCGTCGGTGCTAAGGTTCCGGGACCTGGCAGGGTCCCAAGTCGCCTTGGGGCGTCCAGGGCATCCACGCCGGTCGGGCGCTTGGGGCAGAGGCCCTCCCCGTAAGGCATTTCCAAGGGAGGGTTGCATGCTGCATCGCTGTGTGGTCGGCGCGTTCGCGCTGGCTCTGGGATGGACCGGGATGGCGCCGGCGCACGCCGACGACGCCGCCGACATCAAGAAGCTCGTCGCCGAGGAGGTCAAGGCGCAGATGGAGGCCAAGAAGGAGGCCGACGCCAAGGACAACGTCTTCAAGGCCAAGTGGAACAACGGTCTGCTCTTCGAGACCGCCGACAAGAAGTACTCGATGCGCATTGGTGGCCGCATTCACCTCGACACCAACCTGATCGACGCCGACCCGAGCCTCGAGGGGCCGGCCCCGGGCGTAGGCGACGACTTCGACGACGCCACGTTCTTCCGCCGCCTGCGCCTCTACGTGCGCGGCGACATCACCAAGCACGTGGACTACAAGTTCGAGATCGACTTCGCCGAGCCCGACACCCCGGGCCTGCGCGACGGCTACATCACGATCAAGGGCTTGAAGGACTGCGTCGGCTGCTGGGCGCCCGCCATCCGCATCGGCCAGGCCTACGAGCCGTTCGGCCTCGAGTCGGTCTCCTCCGACAACCACATCGCCTTCATCGAGCGCGCTGGCACGGTCGCCCTGAGCCCCGAGCGCTCCATCGGGATCAGCTTCATGGACGCGTTCTGGAACGACCACGCCACCGCCCAGCTGGGGCTGTACTCCACCGACAACGACGACGAGGAAAACGGCTTCGCGCTCTGGGACGACGGGGAAGACGACGGCGGCACGGCCTTGACCGGCCGCTTCTCCCTGGTGCCCTGGGCCAAGGACACCTGCCACTTCCTGCACGTGGCCGCCAGCGGCTCGTACCGCGACACGAACGAGGTCCGCTACCGCTCGCGTCCCGGCCTGGGCCGCGGCCCGCGCATCGTGGACACCACCGCGCTGACCGGCATCGAGAGCGTGCTGGCCTTCAATGGCGAGCTCGGCGCCGTGTGGGGCCCCTTCCACGCTTCGGCCGAGTACACCTGGCTGAGCGTGGACGACCCCACCCGCGGTGATCCGAACTTCACGGCCTGGTACGTGCAGGCGGGCTGGTTCCTGACCGGCGAGGCCAAGGCCTACGACTTCAAGGCCGGGCTGTGGGGCAACATCAAGCCCTGCTGCTCGTTCTTGAATGGAATTGGCCTGGACAAGAACTGCTGCTGCCTGGGGGCCATCGAGCTGGTCGCGCGCTACGACGAGCTCGACCTGACCGACGGCACCGTCCTGGGTGGCGAGCTCAGCGGCATCACCGCGGGCGTGAACTGGTACTTGAACCCCCACGTGCGCCTGATGTTCAACGTGAACCAGTCCACCGCCGAGGACCGCGCCAGCGGCGGCACGATCATCACGGAAGCCGACGTCACCTCGTTCCTGATGCGGGCGGACATCCACTTCTAGAACGGGCACTTCTGGAACGAGCGCGACCCGGCGCCGAGCCGCCGGTTCGCGCGCCCGTTCTACTAAGCGCCGCGGACGCGGCGCACGGAGGATGGCGACCTTGAGGGCCGGCCCAACGTGGGCCGGCCCCTTTCATGGGCGGGCGCCGGGGAGCGGATGGTTCGGGGGCCGCGGGGGCGGTAGGCTGGGCTCCCATCTCCTCGCGGGGACGCCCCATGCAACTCGCCACTTCTCGCTTCCGGCTGCGCTTGCTGTTGCTTTGGGTGCTCACCGCCGGTGTCGCGACGGCCTCGGCGCTGGCCCAGGAGGGCGGCCCCGGCCCGGTCGCGCCGCCCCCCCAGCCCCCCGCGCCTGGCACCCAGCCCCCCCCGGCCCCCCAGCCTCCGCTACCGGCGCCCGGACCGGGTGGAGGGAGCCGCGAGGGCGGGCTGCGCACGGGCCGCGAGCAGATGTGGCCCGCGCCCACCGACCAGGACTGGGCGAAGCCGGTCCTGATCACCTGGCAGCGCACCTGGGACGACGCCCTCGCCGTGGCCAAGGAGAGCGGGCGGGCGATCCTGGTGTGCATCAACATGGACGGCGAGATCGCCAGCGAGCACTACGCCGGCGTGCGCTACCGCCAGCCGGAGATCGCGGCGCTCTACGAGCCCTACGTGTGCGTGGTGGCCTCGGTCTACCGCCACACGCCGCGCGACCATGACGACCAGGGCCGGCGCATCCCCTGCCCGCGCTTCGGGGGCGTCACCTGCGGCGAGCACATCGCCATCGAGCCCGGCATCTTCGAGAAGTTCTGCGACGGTCAGCGCGTGGCCCCGCGCCACATCATGGTCGAGCTCGACACGAGCGCGGCGGGCATGAAGGAGGTCTACGACGTCTACTACAGGAACGACACGGCCTCGGTCTTCGCCGACATCCAGAAGGGCGTCGCCGATCGCCCGCCGGCCCCGGCGCCCACGGTGCGAGGCGACCGGCCCGTGGTGGAGCGCGTGGCCAGCCGCCACGTGGAAGACCGCACGGCGGTCGAAGGCGCCTACCGCGCCGGCGACGCGACCTCGCGCCGCGCCCTGCTCACGGCGGCGCTCAAGCACGGCGATGTGGCGCAGCTCGACCTGCTGCGGCTGGCCGTCTTCGGCCTCGACACCGATCTCTCGAAGGTGGCGCGCAGCGCGCTGACCAAGGTGGAGGACCCGAACGCCACGGCGCTGGTGGCCGAGGCCCTGGCCGTGCCCATGGAGGCGGCGGAGCGCGAGGCGTTGATCGCCACGCTCAAGCGCCTGGGCTCGACGTCGGTGCTCGCGCGTTGGCTCGCGGTCGTGCACCAGGGGCTGGCCGCCAAGGCCGGGCCCGTCGATCCCGCCACCTGGCCCAAGGACGCCGCGCCCACCTACACCCCGGCCTACGAGCTGGGCGGATTGCCCCTGCACCTCGAAGACCTGGCCCGCGCCGCGCGCGCCGCCGAGAGCGATCCCGCGCCGCGCCTGGAGCTGGCCGAGGCCTCGCTCCAGCTGGCGCTCGAGGCCGCCGCCACCTACCCCACCGACCCGCGCCGCGCGCGGCAGGCCGAGCGCGCGCTCCTGATGTACGCGCGCGCCGCGGCTCGCGAGGCCGAGCGGCTGGGCGCGACCGGCTGGCGCGTCTCGGCTGCTCTGGCTCTCTCGGCCTACTACGCCGGCGACCTCGAGGAGGGCTACGCCCAGGCGCAGGCAGCCATCAAGGACCTCCCGCCGGGCGACCCCACCTGGACCTCGATGGCCGTGCTGACGGTCTTCGCCGAGTCGCGCTGGAAGGCCATCAAGAAGGCCGTCAAGGAGAAGCTCGACTTCCCTCCCGAGTGGCTCACCGACGTGCACGCCGCCTACGCCGTGCTCTTGAAGCACCCGCTGGGCACGGAGGACCAGGTGCTCTGGCACCACGATCTGATGGACTGGCTGGGCGCCGACGCCCAGGCCGATCGCATCCTGCGCGCCGGCATCGCGCGCTGGCAGGGCTCGCCCGCGCTGCACGCGCGGCTGCGTGCCCACATCCTGCGGAAGAGCGGCCCCGCCGCCCTCGAGCCCGCCTACGAGGCGCTGCTCACCGAGAACGGAACTCCCTCCATCCTGCTGGCCTACGCCGGACTGGCCTCCACCGCGGTGGCCGAGCAGCAGCGGCGCTTCCGCGCCCTCGAGCCGGCGCTGGCCTCCTACCAGCGCGCCATCGCGCGCTGGGAAGCGGCCGCGGCGGCCGACGCGCGCCAGAAGGAGACCGCCGACGCCGCGATCGCGCTGGCGCTCGCGGCCCGCGCCCGCGTGCTCTACCAGCTCGAGAAGGACGACCTCGCCCTGGCCGACCTGCTGGCCTCCTTCGCGCGCTCGCCGGCCGCCGCGGGCTCGCGCGACGGCATGGGCATCACGCCCGGCGAGACGGGCCAGATGCTCTACGCGCGCCTCAAGACCGGCGGCCGCGCCGAGCAGGCGGCGCAGCTCGAGGCAGCGCTCAACGCGCTCGATCCTGAGCTGCTGCGCCCCGACCGGGAGTGACTCAGTTGCCGCCGGAGACCGCCCCCACGCCGGCCCAGGTCGCGGAGCGCATCGCGAGCCAGAGCGCCTTCCTACGCGACGTGCGCCGCGAGGTCGAAGGCGTCATCGTGGGGCAGAAGCCGCTGATCGACGGGCTCTTGATCGGCCTCCTGGCCGACGGCCACGTGCTGCTCGAGGGCCTGCCGGGCCTGGCCAAGTCGCTGGCCGTGCAGACGCTGGCCCAAGCCCTGGGCGGCACCTTCCGGCGCATCCAGTTCACGCCCGACCTGCTGCCCAGCGACCTCGTGGGCACGCAGGTCTACGATCCCAAGACGGGCGCCTGGAACGTGCGCGAGGGGCCGGTCTTCGCAAACTTCGTGCTGGCAGACGAGATCAACCGTGCGCCGGCCAAGGTGCAGTCGGCCCTGCTCGAGGCCATGCAGGAGCGCCAGGTGAGCCTGGCCGGCGAGACGCGCCCCCTGCCCGCACCGTTCCTGGTGCTGGCCACGCAGAACCCCATCGAGCTCGAGGGCACCTACCCCCTGCCCGAGGCCCAGATCGACCGCTTCCTGCTCAAGGTGGTGGTGGGCTACCCCGGGCGCGAGGACGAGAAGGCGATCGCGCGGCGCATGTCGGCCACCTCCGCGCGCCCCTCGGCCAAGGCCGTGGCCACGCCCGCCCAGGTGCTCGCCGCGCGCGCGCTGCTCGACCAGGTCTACGTGGATGAGCGCCTGCTCGACTACGTCGTCAGCCTGGTCTTCGCCACGCGCGCGCCCGCCGAGGCGGGGCTGGGAGCCTTGAAGGCCCAGATCCTCTACGGCGCCTCGCCGCGGGCCACGATCGCGCTGGTGCGCGCCTCCCGCGCGCGCGCCTTCCTCGAAGGCCGCGGCTTCGTGACCCCGCACGACGTCAAGGCCGTGGCCTTCGACGTGCTGCGCCACCGCGTCCTCACCACCTACGAAGCCGAAGCCGAAGGCCTGACCTCCGTGGACGTCATCGCCCGCGTCCTCGACCACGTCCCGGTCCCCTAACCTCGGTGAGTAGCCGGTGCCTGACCCCACCTACTCACCTACTCACCTGCAAGTGAATAGCCGGTGCCTGACCCCGGCTACTCACCTGCACGACGACGCGACCACCGAGCGTGATCCCGAGCTAGCCGAGCTGCTCGCCGAGGTGCGGCGCATCGACGTCCAGAGCCGACGCCTGGTGCGCGACGTCATGTCGGGGGGCTACGTCTCGGTCTTCCGCGGCGCGGGCCTCTCCTTCGACACCGTGCGCGAGTACGCCGAGGGCGACGACCCGCGCACGCTCGACTGGAACGTCACCGCGCGCATGGGGCGCCCCTTCGTCAAGACCTACGTCGAGGAGCGCGAGCGCACCGTCTTCTTCCTGCTCGACCTCTCGGCCTCCATGCGCGGAGGCCTGGGCCTGTGGTCGGCACGCCAGACGGCCGCACGCGTGCTCGCCTGCCTGGCGCTCTCGGCCGTCAAGAACGGCGACAAGGTGGGCCTGATCGCCTTCCGCGAGGGCGTGGCGGCCTACGTGCCGCCCGCCAAGGGCGCCGGTCACGCTCTGCGCATCGTGCGCGACGCGCTGGCGCTGCCCGCCGAAGGCACCCGCAGCGACCCCGCCCCGGCTCTCGACCTCGCCACGCGCGCGGTCCGCCGCCACGCGGTGGTTTTCCTGATCTCCGACTTCCTGCAGCACGCAGGACTAGGTTCGGGGGGCGCGGGGGGAGCCGGCGATCGCGCCCTCGCGCGCTGCGCGCGGCGCCACGACGTGGTGGCCGTGCGCCTGCTGGGGCCAGAGCTCGATCCGCCCGCCGCCGGCCTCGCGCGCGTACGCGACCCCGAGAGCGGGGCCGAGCTGCTTCTCGACCTCGGCAGCCCCCGCGTGCGCGCCGCCTATGCCGCGCGCGTCGCCGCCTGGCGCGCGGGCCTGGATGCGACCTTCGCGCGCGCCCGCGTGGACGTGCTGGACATGCCCGTCCCCCGCGCCCCCGGCAAGAACCTCGTCGCCGGCCCGATCCTGACCTTCTTCCGCATGCGCGAGACGCGGGGGTTGAAGCGCTGATGCGCCTGAGACGCCTCTCCTCGGCCCTGCTGCTGCTGGCCCTCGCCGCCTGCGAGGACGCCGTGCCGCTTGGTGGAAGCGACCTCGCGCTCGAGGTGCTGCTGCCCCAGGACCCGGTGACCACGGGCCAGGCCTTCCCCCTCACGCTGGTGGCGCGCTGGAGCAAGACCCTGCCCGACTTGCAGGCCCCGCCGCAGCTCGAGCGCGGCTTTGCCCCCCTGGTGCTCGTTCGTGAAGGCAGCGAACGCAGCGAGACCTCCACGCACGTGGAGGTGCGCCACCTGTTTCGTGCTTACGCCTTCACGCGCACGGACGTGACGCTGGCCCCAGTCACCTGGGCCTTCTCCGGCGGGCGCACGGAGGCCCAGGTGCGGGCCGACACGCCGCGCCTGCTGGTGCGTGTGCGGCCGGCGGTGGACGCCAGCGATCCCGGCTCGCCGGAGGTGCCCGAGGACCTGCTGCCCGAGCCGAGCGCAGGGACGCCCTGGCTCGTGGCCCTCGCGGCACTGCTGCTCCTGGGCGGCCTGGGAGTGTGGAGCCGGCGCCGTTCGCGCTCTCGCACCCCCGAGGTCGCGCCGGCGCCTCCTCCCCCGGGGCCGGAAGCCGTCCTGGCGCGGCTGCGCGCCACCGACCCAGCGAACCCCGCCCTCCAGATCCTCGGACTGGCGACGATCCTGCGTGAGGAGGTCACGCTGCGTTGGGGCGTGCCCGCGGCGCAGCGCACCAGCAGCGAGACCCTGCGCACCCTCTCGCAGCGCGCCGTCCCCACGGCCGTCCTGGCGCCGCTCGCACGCGTGCTCTACGCCGCCGACGCAGTGAAGTTCGGCGCGCACGTGCCGCTGGCCGCCGAGGGCGCCGAGGCCCTCGCGGCTGCCGTGTCCTCTGTCGAGGCCGGCTCCGGGAGCAGCGCATGAGCGCGGCCTTCGAGCGTCTCACGGGTCTGCTGCTGCGCGACGAGGCGTTCCTCACGCTGGGCCTGGCGCTGTTGGCCGCGCTGTGGCTCGCGAGCCTCGTGGCGCGCGCCCGGGCCCGGCGGCAGGGCCGCGCGCGAGCATCGATCGCGCTGGCTCCCACGGGCCTGCTCGCGGCCTCCGGCCCGCTCCCCGCGACCTGGCGCACGCGCCTCTGGCGCCTGCCGGGGATCCTCGGGGCAGCGGGCCTGGTCCTGCTCGTGGTGGCGCTGGCGCGCCCCAGCGCCCGCGCCAGCGAGCCGCTGCGCACGGAGGGCATCGACCTGCTGCTCTGCGTGGACGTGTCGTCGTCGATGACGGCCCGCGACGTGGACGGCACCCGCACGCGGCTCGAGGTGGCCCAGGAGGCCGCGGCCCGCTTCATCGCCCAACGCCCCGAGGACCGCATCGGCCTCCTGGCCTTCGCGCGCTTCCCCGAGTTGCTCTGCCCCCCCACCCGCGACCACCAAGCGCTCACGACCCTGCTCGCGGGCCTTGCGCCCGTGGCCGGCGACGGCCCCGAGGACGCCACCGGCGTCGGCGCGGCCGCGGCGCGCGCCGCCGAAGCACTGGGCGGCGCCCGCGTGGGCTCGCGCGTCGTGATCCTGCTCACCGACGGCGAGGAGAACGTGGCCTTGAAGGGTGCGACCGGCGAGATCGCGCCCGCCCACGCAGCGCAGCTGGCCGAGAGCCTGGGCGTGCGTGTGCACGTGATCGCCGCCGGCAGCGATGCCCGCACCCCCGGTCGCGCGGCCCCCGACCTCGCGCCGGTCGCCTCCATGGCGCAGCGCACGGGGGGCGATCTCTACCGGGCCCGTGACGCTCGGGCCCTCGCCGCTGTGTACGCCACCCTCGACCGCCTCGAGCGCACGCGCATCGAGACCCCGCGCGTGATCCTCGAGGACCGCCACACGCCCTTCCTCGTGGCCGCGTTGGCGCTGCTGCTGCTCGGACGGCTGCTCGCGGCCGGTCCGCTGGCGCTGCTGCCATGAGCGCCGTGACTCCCCTCGCCGCGATCTTCGAGCGCGCCGACCTCTGGCCGCTGCTCTTGATCGCTCCCGCGTGCTGGCTCTTGCTGCGCCTGCTCGAGGCTCGGCGCGCCCGAGCGAGAGCGCGCTTCCTGGGCCCGCGTGCCGCGCTCCTCTCCCCGGGCCGCGCGCCGGGGCGCACGGCCGTGGCACGCCTCGCCTTCGCCCTCGCGCTGCTGCTGGGGCTCGCGGCGCTGCTCCACCCGAGTCTCGGAGCCACGGCGCCCGCCTCCGCCTGGCGCGGCATGGACGTGGTCGTGGCGCTCGACGTCTCGCGCTCGATGCTGGCGCGCGACGCGGCCCCCGACCGCCTCACCCGCGCCAAGGACGAGATCCGCGCCCTGGCCGCCGCCGCCGAGGGCGATCGGCTGGGGCTCGTGCTCTTCGCCGGCGAGGCGCGCGTGCGCGTGCCCCTGACCCGCGATCGTGCTTCGATCGCCGCGATCGCGGAGATCGCCGAGCCCACCGACGTGCTGCGCGGGGGCACCGATCTCGCGGCGGCGCTCGTAACGGCTGCCGGGATGGTCGAGCGCGGCGCCGAAGGCCACTCGGCCGTGGTCTTGCTCACCGACGGCGAGGACCACGGCGCGCGCGGCCAGACGCTGGCACGCCAGCTCAGGAGCCGCGGCATCGCGGTTCACGTGCTGGGGCTGGGCACGTCGCGCGGCAGCCGCATCACCCTGCCGGCCGCCGAGGGCGGCGCGGAGACCTACCTGAAGGACCGC
>JANOFW010000276.1:0-4432 GCA_031413835.1 Planctomycetia bacterium | reverse complement strand
GGCCGCGGGCGCGCAGGGCGTGATCGGGACCACCGGGTTCACGACCGCGGATCTCGACCTGCTCGACCGCGAGGCGCGGGCCGCGGGTCGCGCCCTCTTGATCGCGCCCAACTTCGCGCGCGGCATGCTGCTGCTGCAGCGCTTCGGCGAGGAGCTGGTCAAGCACTTCCCGCGCGTCGAGGTGATCGAGACGCACCACGAGGGCAAGGCCGACGCGCCCTCCGGCACGGCCCAGCGCACGGCAGAGCGACTGGCAGCGGTCGGCGCGCGGTCGGCCCCCCGAGACGGCAGCGAGCCGGCGCGGGGCCACGCCGTGGACGGCGTGCGCGTCCACAGCCTGCGCCTGCCAGGCGTGGTGGCGCGCCAGGACCTCGTCTTCGGCTCGAGCGGCGAGTCGATCGTGCTGCGCCACGAGGCCTTGTCGCGCGAGTGCTACCTCCCCGGCGTGCTGCTGGCCGTGCGCGCGCTCTGCGGGCCGCCGGGCCCTGGGCAGGGCGCGTCCCGGCACGTGGGCCTGCTGCGCGGCCTGGACGCGCTGGTGTTCCCCGGCCGATGAGCGGCGCCATCCCCATGCTCAAGGAGGCCCTGCGCCTGATCTACGTGGTGGACGCTGAGCAGAGCGCCGACTGGCGCCGCGTGGAGCAGACCCTCGAAGGCGGGGTGACCACGCTCTGGCTGCGCGTGCCCCACGCCACCGGCTCGGAGCTCTACCGGCTTGGCAAGGACCTGCAGCAGCGCTGTCGTGCTCGCGGGGCCGCGCTGGTGGTGGGGGACCGCGCCGACGTGGCCCTGGCCCTGGGCGCCGAGGGCGTGCAGCTGGGGCATCGCTCGCCGCCGGCCCACCGGGTCCGTGCCTGGTTCCCCGGCTGGCTGGGCGTCTCCTGCCACACGGAGGGCGACCTGGCGCGGGCCCAGCAAGCCGGCGTCGACTACGTCGTGCTCTCGCCCGTCTACGGCGTGCCCGACAAGGGTGCGCCCCTCGGTCCCCTGCTCTTCGACAAGCTGCGGGTCGGCGTGAGCCTGCCGGTGGTGGCGCTGGGGGGCATCGAGGTGGAGAACGCCGCCGAGGTGGCCGCCGTGGGCGCCGCGGGCGTGGCGGTGGTGCGTGCGTTGCGCGACGCGCCCGACCCCCTGGGGGCCGCCCGCCAGCTCAGGGTCGCCATGACGCGCACGTGAACGCCCGACGCGAGGCTCAGAGCCGCGTGCTGCTCGTGCATCTCCCCCTCGCGCTCGTGCTGTCCCTCGTGGCCTGCGGCTGTCGAGGCGCGCCGCTCCACGAGCTGTTCGTGCGCGGCGGGGCGCTGGGCACGGTGGAGGCCGGAGGCTACGCCGACGACCCGCGCGTGGCCGAGCTGATCTCCTCCTGGCGCGAGCGCGTGGCGCGGGCCCAGGATCGCGTGGCGCTGGTGACGGGTCTAGGCCTGGAGGAAGTCGAGGTCGAAGCCGTGCTCGCGCCCCTGGGCGACGAGACCCGCGCTTACGAGCTGCGCACGGTCCTGCGCGCCGGCCGGCGGCAGCCGCACGTGCGCCTGAACCTGGAGCGCCTGGCCAATGGTCGCGAGCGGCTCGAGGCGCTGCTGCCGCGGGCCCTCACCCACGCGCTGCTCGAAGTGAGCACGCTGCGTGCGGGCGGCGCCCTGCCGCCCTGGGTGGGCGCGCTGGCGGGCATGGCCGCCGCAGGGGACCTGGCCGAGAGGCTCGAGGTCGTGGTGCGCGACGACGTCCTGGCAGGACGAGCCGCGGGCGCCCGCGTGGCGCCCGAGGAGCCGGCCCAGGCCGAGTCCACCGCGGCGGCGGGGCTGCTGCTGCTGCTCGAGCGTGGCGGCCCTGAGGCCGTGCGCGCCTTCCTGCGGGGCGTGACCGATGGCGACGAGGCGCAGGGTCTGCTGCAGCGCACCACGAAGGAGCCGGGACGCCCCTGGGGCGCGGCGCGCGCGCTCCTGCAGGAGCGCCTGGACGACGTCGATGCGCGCCCGTGGCGCCTGCTGCTCGAGCTTGAGGCGACGTGGGCCGAGGCGGGGCGCGCCGGGCTCCTCGCCGCGCTGCCCACCGAGCTGCCCGAGCAGATCGCCGACGAGGCGCGCGTGCTGGCCGCAGGCGCGGCGCTGGCGGAGGGCGACGTGGTCGCCGCGCGCGCGACGCTGCGTGCCTTGCCCGCCGACGTGGCCGCGCGTCTGCGCGATCCGCTCGTGGCCGAGCGGCTGCGGGTGCGCGCCGAGGCGGCGCCCGACGGCGAGCTCCACCTGGCCCTGAAGGCGCTCGCACGCCTGGAGCTCGACTACCCGCGCACCGGCGAGGTGGAGCTGCTGCGCGAGGAGCTGCGGCTGCCGGACTCGCCGGAGCGCGCCTTGGCCTCGCTGCGCCGGCGCGCCGAGGGTCCCCGGCTCGCGTCGCTGGACCTGGCGACGATCCAACGTCTGCTCGACCTGCTGACCCGGGCGCAGCACTACGGCGCGGCGCAGCGCCTGCTCGAGCGCCTCGAGGAGCGCGCCGGCGCCCCCGAGCTCGAGGCGCTGGCACGCGCGGTGGCGCAGGCGCAGCGCGAGCCACCCGAGGAGGCGCTCGAGGCGGCACGCCAGGCGGTCGCCACCTGGGAGCGGACGAGCGAGGGATCGGAGCCCGCCCGGCGGCGCGGGGAGCTCGTCGATCGCGGCACGGCGGCCGCCCTGGCGCTCGTGGAGGCCCTTGGCCGCGGCCGGGGCGGCCCGCGCGCTGCGGCGGTCGGGCTCATCGGAGCCTGTGTGGGCGCCGAGGCGGTGGGCCTGCTGGCGCCGGCTTGGGAGGCTCTGCCGGCTCTCCTGCCGGCGGACCTCGAGGCCCTCGCCGCCAGCGTGCGCGTGACCGAGCTCGAGGTCTGGGCGCGCCTCTACGCGGGCGGGGCGCTCGCGCGTCATGACCCCGAGGCGCTCTTCGCGTCCCTGCGGCTGGACCTGGCCGAGCCTTGGGTGCGCGCCCACCCCGACGTACCCACGGCCCTGCGTTCGAGCGAGTTCGCCGCCCGGCGCGCGGCCCTGGAGCAGGTGCTGGCCGACGGCGAGGCGTCCCACGCTCCCGCGCTCGTGGCGCGCCTGCTGCGCGATCCCTCCCCGGTGCTGCGTGCCCAGGCCGTGCGCCTGGCGGGCCAGGCGGGGTTCGAGGCCCTGTTGCGCAGCGCCCTGGAGGATCCGGCCGTGGGCGTGCGTCGCACAGCCGCGCTGACCCTCGGCAGCGCCAGCGACCCCGAGTCGCTCGACGCGCTGCTCGCGGCCCTGGCCCACGACGTCTCGCCGCTGGTGCGCGCGGCGGCGGCGCTGGCGGCGGAGCAGGCGGCCCCCGGGCTGCCGCGCGTCGTGGCCGCCTTGGTGGCGGCGCTCGAGGACCAGCATCCCGCCGTGCGCGAGGCGCTGCTGCTCGCCCTGCGCGAGGTTCCCCCGGCGGCGCTCGAGCCACCCGTGCTCGCGGCGCTCGAGGGCGAAGCGGGCCGAGCGCAGATGCGCGGCTCGGTGCTGGCCGCGCTCTTCGGGCTGCTGGAGCCCAGCCTGGGCGTATCGGTCAGCTACTATCCGGGCATGCCGCCCGACGAGGTGCGCCGGGCGGTGGCGCGCGCGCGGGCGCGGCTCGCTCCTCGCGCGCCCCCCCAGAGGTGAGTCGCCCATGCATGTCGGGCCGCTGAACGCGCGCGGGGAGGACGAGTGGGTGGCCTCGCTCGCCGGCCGCCTGAGCCTTTCGGGCGTGCCCGGCGTGGGCATCGGGCACGACTGCGCGGCGCTCGACCTGGGCGGCTTCCCGGCCGTGATCAGCACCGACGTGCTCATCGACGGCGTGCACTTCCGCTTGGCGGAGTGCGGCGGCCGACGCGCCGCGGGCAAGGCCCTGCGGGTGAGCCTCTCCGACCTGGCCGCCGCGGCCGCCGAGCCGCTGGCCTGGTTCCTGGGTCTGGTGCTGCCGCGTTCCGCCGGGCCCGGCTTGCGCGACGAGCTGCTCGCGGGCCTGGAGGAGACGGCGCGGATCTTCGACGTCCCCTGCGCCGGCGGCGACACGAACGTGGCCGACGGCCCGCTCACCCTGGCGGTCACGGTCGTGGGCCGGCCGGGACCGATGGGGCTGGTGACGCGCCGCGGCGCGAAGATGGGCGACGTGCTGAGCGTGACAGGGCCCTTGGGCGGCTCGCTGGCCGGTCGCCACCTCGCGCCCTCGCCACGCTTGCGCGAGGCCCTGGCCTTGGCCCGTCTGCGCGTGCCGCACGCCATGCTCGACCTGAGCGACGGCCTCTCGCGCGACCTGCCGCGCCTGTGCCACACCTCGGGGGTGGGCGCCCGGGTCATGGCGCGCAGCGTCCCCGTCCACGAGGATGTCGCCGCGGCGCCCGGGCCCTGGCGTTCGCCGTTGGAGCATGCCTTGGACGACGGGGAGGACTTCGAGCTGCTGCTGGCCCATGCGCCCCTGAGCGCGG
>JANOFW010000275.1:0-4332 GCA_031413835.1 Planctomycetia bacterium | reverse complement strand
GCGGGACACCCCCGCGCACACGTCGCCGGACACCGGGGCGAGCCGCAGCGCCTCCTCGGCAGCGGCGATCGCCTCGGCCTTGCGGCCGGGGACAGCCAGAAGGGTGCCGGCCTGGATGGTGCGTACCCAGGGGTTCCGGGGCGCGAATCGGACCGCCGCCTCGACCTCCTGCTGCGCTTCCTCCGCGCGCCCCTGGGAGATGAGCGCCACGGCGAGCTGGCCGTGCATCACCCCGTCCTCGGGCCAGCGGTCCAGCCCGTCCCGAAAGACCTGCTCCGCGCGCGCGAACTCGCCGAGGTTGAGCAGTTCCTGCCCCGCCTCGGCGTAGACGATGGCGGCGCCCGGGCGCAACGCCAGCATCGCGACGTAGTAGCGCGCCGACTCCTCCCAGCGACCGGCCAGGTGCAGCGCGCGGGCGCGCAGCAGGCAGAGCACGTGATCGTCCGGGTAGCGGCGATGCGCGCGTGCAAGCATCGTCGCGGCATCCTCGTAGGCGCCCACCTCGGTCAGGCCGCTGCCCAGCAGGCGCAGGGTCTCGAGCGGGCGGCGCAGCAGGTCCTCATCACGGGCAAGCGCCGTGAGCGCGTCCGCCTCGCCCCCGGCGATCGCGCGACGGATGCGCGCGCGCACCTCGTCGGCGTCGAATAGGTCGGACACCTCGGCCAGACGGCGGTGCCCGTCCTCGTCCCCGATGCGCCGCCGAGCGAGCGCCCAGCCGTCCAGCGCGGCCGCGAGCTCGGAGGAGATGCCGCGCCGGGCCATGCGCCCGGCTGCCTCGGCCGCCGTGCCTTCGCCGGGGTCCAGGCCCTGCGCGGCGAAAGCCTCGTGGTAGAGGCGGTCCGCGGCGGCCCAGTCGGTCGGATAGCGGTCGTCGGCCTCGACCGGATGCGCCCGCTCCAGCGCGGCCAGCAGTTCCCGGTTGGAGGCCGCGAGCCGTTCGGCGACGGCGGCGACCTCGGCCTCGCGGGTGACCTCGGCGTGTGTCGCCGCGGCGCGCGCGCGCAGATCCGCCGAGGCCGACTCGGCCAGCTGCACCGCGCGCGTGCTGGCGGCCAGCGCCTCCGTCCAGCGACGGCCGCTGCCGTGCTGCGCGGCCTCCTGGAGCGCCTCGGTCACCTGGGAGCCGGCCTTCGCCTCGCGCTCGCCCCTGCGCCGGTCGAGCCACCACCAGGTCGCGCCGGCCCCCAGCACGACCAACACCACCACGGCCGCGAGCAGGGCGGTGAGCTTCCTCGCGCGGCGCTCCTGCTCGGCGCGTCCGTGCGCCTCGGCCGCCTCGAGCCGCGCGGCCTGCGCGCGTCCGTCCAGCGAGGCCAGGTAGCGCACCACGGCCTCGGCCACCTCCGCGGCGCTTGCCGGCCGCGCCTCGCGCGCGGGCGCCAGACACGCCAGCGCCAGGTCGGTCAACTCGCGGTCGGCCCCGCAGTCGGCAAGCCGGCGCGCCGCGTCCGCGACGTCGCCCCGCGCCGCCATCCTCAGGATCTCGCCGTCGGGGGCCGCGGTAGGTCGGCTCGCCGGTGAGGATCTCGGTCAGGATGCCGCCCAGCGCGAACACGTCGCTGCGCTCGTCCATCAGGTCGGTGGAGCCACGCGCCTGCTCGGGCGGCATGTAGCGCGGCGTGCCCAAGACGGAGCCGACCAGGGACTCGGAGCCGTCGCCCACGCTGCGCAGGGTGGCCACGAAGGTCTCGTCGGCTGTGGCGGCGGCGCGCCGCTCGTCCTCGACTCCGCCCTCGCGCAGCACCTTGCCCATGCCCCAGTCCAGCACCAAGACCTCTCCGAACGCGCCCACCATCACGTTGGCGGGCTTGAGGTCGCGGTGGATGACGCCGCGCGCGTGCGCATAGGCCATCGTCTGGCAGACGGAGGCGAAGATCGTCAGGTCGCGGTGCCGGTCCTTGGCGACGTCCGCGCGTGCCGCGAGCAACGCGGCGAAGGTCTTGCCCTTCACGAGCTTCATCGTGAAGAAGGGCTGGCGGTTCTTCCCGAGGCCGATCTCGTAGACGGGCACGATGCCCGGGTGCTGCAGCTGTCCGCCGATCTGCGCCTCCTCCACGAAGCGCTGCACGACCTCGGGGTAGCCCTCGTACTCCTTGCGGATCACCTTCATCGCCACGTTGCGGCCCAGGTCCACGTCGTAGCCCTTGAGCACGATTCCCACGCCGCCGCGAGCGATCTCGCCCAGCACGCGGTAGCGCCCCTCGCTCTCGCCCGCCCCGCGCGCGGGCACCACCATGGTCCCCCCTACCTCGCCCTCGAGCTCGCGCAGCAGCACGGGCAGGATCTCGGCCGAGCCGGGCCGCAGGCGCGCGAGCACGCTCCCGTCGCTGGCGGGCTCGTCGCGCGGCACGGCCGGCACCTGCGGCTCATTCACGTGGGGGACGCTCCGATGCCGCTCTGACGCATGGCGAAGTCTATCGCCCCCTGGCGAACCGACGTCGGGCGGATCACGGTGCTCCAGGGCCGCGCCGCGGACCTGGGGTTGGCGAACGACATGCCCCCGACGCGCGTGCGCACGCGGGATCAGGCCGACACAGCGGGCCCGCGCGAGGTTCTGGTGCTCGGGTATGTGGTTGCCCGGTCGTTTACGGATGACGGCGGGCAGCGAGGACGGCGCGCGCTGGGCAGCGGTGCACTACACGCTGGTAGGCAGCTGCAAGATGCAGGGGATCGACCCGTACGTCTACCTCAGGGACGTGCTCGAGAGGGTGTCGGGCCACCAGCACAGGCAGAGCCAGATCGACGAGCTCACGCCCAAGGGCTGGAAGGCGGCACGCACCAGGGCTGCGCAGGCGCTCAGCGAGCCGGCCTGACCAGCGCGGACGTGCGGCTGCGGGAAGCGCAGGGCCCGTCCGCCGCGACGACTCACGAGGAAACGATCCGTACGCGCTCCGGGGCGCCGACGTGGTTCACTGTCCCATTACGGAGAAGCGGCGCAGGAACCCCGGCAGATCGCCGGGCATCGAGTCGTCGCGCGGCAGGACGGTGGGCGGAAGCATGTGAGCAACCTCTTGGGGCTCAGCAGGTTACGACCGCCCAGGGACACCGGAGCTGATCGGAAAGGCCTTTCCCCAGTATCCCCGGTATCCCATGGAACGGCCAAGCCAGCGCCGGCCAAGGCGGTGGTGGCCATGAAGTGACGGCGGGTGAGGTGTGGATTCAGGCTCACTTGCTTGCGCTGGACATTTCCACGCAACGCGGGCGTCTCACTTACCGGAACGTAGTATGGCGACGGCCCTTCCCTTGCTGGAGAGCACCAGCTCACTGCCTGCGACCTTGAAGGAGTCCACGGCGGCGAGCACCTTGGCCAGATTGGCTTCCTGTTCCACTAGCTCGGGAGCACCGACCACTCGGGTGCTGACAAGCGCACCGAGAGTCAGCGTGTTGCCTTCCAGCGTGTAGGTGCCCGACAGGCGGTTGATGCCGCCGAACGCCGCCACGCGACCATCCTCGAACCTGAGGGTGGGCCGGTTGCCGCTGGCGACGGGCTTGCCGTTGAGTTCGGCCAGCGTCCACTCCTTACCGGCAATGTCGCCCACGTGCGCGACGTCACAGGCGCCTTCGAAGTGCCACGAGATCGCCTGACGCTGCTTGTCCGTAAGCCGGTTCCCCGTGCTGGCGACCGCCGGGTACACGGTCACACCTTCCTTGATGGTTTCGACGATCTTGATGTCCTTGATCGTCTCCGGGTCCACGGTCAGCGGATTCTTGTCGAGGATGACGAGGTCGGCGAGCTTGCCAACTTCGAGCGACCCCTTGGTCATCTCCTCGAAATGCTGGTAGGCGGGCCAGAGCGTCATCGCCTTCAGCGCGACGAGCGGGGTGAGGCGGTGTTGCGGTCCGAGGACGTGGCCCGTGCGCGTGGTACGGTTCACGGCGGTCGCGAGGAGCGCCATCGCGTCGGGGAAGATCACCGGCGCGTCGGAGTGGATGCTGAACTTGAGATTGTTCTCCAGCAGCCAACCCGTGGGCGAAATGTTCTCCGCGCGTTCCGGGCCGACCACGGACTCGCGGTGCCAGTCGCCCCAGTTGAAGGTGTGCAGCGGATACTCCGCCGGGAACAGCCCCAACTCCTTGATGGCCGGCACCTGATCGGCGCGGATGAAATGCCCGTGGATGATCGTCGTGCGGCGGTCGTCGCCCGGATAGGCGGCGGTGGCGGCGCGCGCCGTTCTGATCAGCTGGTCAAGCGCCGCGTCGCCTCCGCAATGGGCGAACACCTGCCAGTTATTCTTGTAGGCCAGCATCATCCACTTGGTCAGCTCCTCGTCGGTGAACGCCGGATACCCGCAGTAATCGGGCTCTGCGCCTGCCGGCACTTTGACATACGGC
>JANOFW010000274.1:0-7065 GCA_031413835.1 Planctomycetia bacterium | reverse complement strand
GATGTGGCCCAACCTGCCGCCGCCTCGGAAACGGGTCAGGGTTTTTCCTCCGGCTGGCGGGTTGACGGAGCGCGGTGGTTTCGCCTGACTGCCCGGCATCATGGAATTTCTCGCTGATCCGCAAATCTGTCCGGGTCGCAGCCCTCCGGCTCTCAGCCCGCCGGGTCTCAGCCCGCGGGATCGCAGCCTGCGGGCACGCCGCCCCAGGAGGCAGCGCGCCAGCAGGCGGCCGCGCAGACGCGCGAGGCGGCGGAGGCCATGCGCCAAGCGCAGCAGTCGCTCGAGTCCGGCGAGGCGCAGCGCGCCGTCGAGGCCGAGCAGCGTGCGCTCGCCGCGCTCGAGCAGGCGCGCGCGGCCCTGGAAGAGCGCGCGCGCCAGCTCGAGGGACGCCGTGAGGAGACGCAGCAAGCGCTGGCCGAGGCGCAGCGCAAGCTGGCCCAGAAGGCCGAGGCGCTGGCCCGTGAGGCCCAGGCGCTCGCGCCGCAGCAGGCCCAGTCCAAGCAGGCCGCCCAGGAGGCCGCGTCGGCGTTGGAGCGCGCCGCGGCCTCCATGCAGCAAGCAGGGGCCCAGGGCCAGCAGGGGCAGCGCAGCGCCGCCCAGCAGTCCCAGCAGCAGGCCGAGCAGGCCCTCGAGCAGGCCCAGCGCAGCCTGGAGAAGGCGGCCTCCGAGACCCAGCCCAGTGCGCAGCTCGAGCAGCGCTTGAAGCAGCTCAAGGAGCAGCAGGAGGCGCTGCGCCAGCGCTTGAAGCAGCTCGAGGACCTGCTCAAGAAGACCGAGAACCCCGAGGCGCAGGAGTCGGCGCAGAGCGCGCAGCGCTCGATGGAGGAGACGCAGGACCGCCTCGAGGCCGGCGACGCTCCCAAGAGCAAGAAGAGCGCCGAGGAGGCGCGCAAGTACCTCGAGCAGGCCCAGGAGGAGCTCGAGAAGGAGAAGCGGCGCTACCAGAGCCTCGAACAGGAGGAACTGCTCTTCCGCCTCGTGCGCGACCTCAAGGAGATCCGCGCGGCCCAGCAGGCGCTGCGCAAGGAGTCCGCCGAGGCCGTGGCGGAGGCCGAACGGCTGCGCAGCGGGGGCGGCCGGCTCTCGCGCGCGCGCAAGATCCGCCTCAAGGCGATGGCGGCCGAGGAGAACGCCCTGGCCGACAAGCTCGCCGAGCGGCATGCCGCCGTCCTCGAGGAGGGCAGCACCGCCTTCGCCGCCCTGCTCGAGGAGACCGTGCAGGACGTGCGCGAGGTCGCCCGCCTGCTCGAGCAGCCCGACGAGATCGGACCGCTGCTCCTGGGCCTGGAGGACGAAGTGCTCCACCGCCTCGACGACCTGATCGGGGGCTTCGACGACGAGCTCGAACGGCGCCAGCAGGACCCCCAGCAGGGGCAGGGACAGCAGGGACAGCAGGGACAGCAGGGAGGCCAGGGCCGGCCCAAGCTGGTGCCCTTCCTGGTCGAGATCAAGCTGCTGCGGCGCCAGCAGATGGACTTGAACCACAAGGTGAGGCGCTTCTTCGAGCTCTACCCCGACGTCCGGGAAGGGCGCCTGGGCGAGACCGAGCGCCGCGCCCTGGAGCGGCTCTACCACCAGCAGGGGCGCATCAAGCGCGTCCTCGAGGACCTGGTGGAGAGCGCCCTGCAGCAGGACGAGGGTGGCGGCTAGGCCCCCCGCGCCCCCCGATCGACGTACCTTGAAGCCAGCTCCCCCGCCCCCGCTCCCCCAGCACGGAGTCGCCCCCATGTTCCTCCCCCTGCGCGTCATCTGCGGGCGGCCCCTGGCCGCTCTGGCCCTGGGAGCCGTCCTCGCCCTGCCCCTCGCCCCCTCCCTTCACGCCGAGGAGGGACCGGAGGGCGAGGACCCGCGCCAGAAGCTCAAGGCGCAGGTCGAGAAGGTGCTGCGGCTCATGCGCGAGAACGAGGAGGCGCTGCTCAAGGCCTCCACCCAGGGGGGCGAGGCTCCCAAGGGACCGGAGGTGCCGATCCCGGACGTGCCCCCCGGACCTCCCCCCCCGCAGGGGCAACCCCAGGGCAACGGCGGCACCGGTGGCAGCGGGCAGGGCGGCACGGGTCAGGGCGGGTCAGGCCAGGGCGGCACGGGTCAGGGCGGCGCCGGCCAGGGCGGCGGCTCCGCCGGAGCCGAAGGCGAGGAGGCGCGCCTGGCGATGGAGGAGCTGCTCAAGGGCGCGGGCGAGGGTGGCGCTTCGGGCCGCATCCCCGGCGAGCTCGAGGAGCTCATCCGCATGGTCCCGCAGGGAAGCGGCGGCGGCGGGAGTGGTGAGGGACAGGGGGGCGGCAAGGGCGAGCAGGAGAGCCCCGAGGCGCGCGAGGCCGAGCGCCGCAAGCAGCTCGAGGAGCAGCAACGCCGCGAGCAGGAGAAGAGCGGCCAGAAGCCCGAGGGCGGCCAGCGCAACCCCAACGATCCCGGCGAGCGCGCGGAGAAGGATCCCGAGGACCCGCCCCCCGCCGCGCAGGATCCCAACGTGAAGTCCTGGCACGCCGCGCTTCCGCCGGAGCTGCGCGAGTTCTTCGCCGGCGGCGGCCTGGAGAAGCTCCCGCCCCGCCTGCGCAAGATCGTCGAGGACTACCAGCGCAGCCTCGATCGCCAGACCCGGCCCCCCGAGGGTACGCCGCGCTGAGCCTTCCTCAGGGCGCACCCGCCGCGCCCGCCCCCGCTCCCCGTAGGATGGGCACCGGCGCCTTCGGTCGGCGCCCCCCCCACCCGCGATGCCCACCTCTTCCCGCCGCGATCTGCTACGCGCCGCGCTTCCCAGCGCACTCGCGTTGGGCACGCTCGGTCGCCTGCTGCGTGCCGCCGCCGCCGAGGACCGCCCGCGCCTGACCTCAGAGGACGACCGCCTGCGTCGCCTGCGACGCACGGCCATCGAGCGCGGCTGCGCCTTCCTGGCCGGCAGGATGCGCCCCGACGGTGGGTTCGGCGACGACAAGGCGGTGGTGGCGCTCACGGCGCTCACGGTCCTCGCGCTGCAGGCGGGCGGCTCCACCGACGGCCGCGGGCCGCACGGCGAGCAGGTCCGCCGCGGGCTCGACTTCCTGCTCAAGCTGCTCGACCAGCCCGACTCGGGCCAGCATCGACCCGAGGGCTACTTCCACCATCCGCACGACAGCGACTCGAAGATGCACGGGCAGGGCTACGCGGGCCTGGCCCTGGCGACGGCGCTGGGGGCGGCCGACCAGGTCCGCGCCCGGGAGATGCGCGCCGCGTTGGTCAAGGCCGTGCGCTGCATGGAGGCCTCGCAGACCGCCACGGGAGGCTACGGCTACGACCCCTCCCCGGACAGCAACCACGAGGGCAGCGTCACGGTGTGCGTGGCGCAGGCGCTCCGGGCGGCGCGCGACTGCGGGCTGCTCGTGAGCGAGAGCACGGTCACGCGCGGCCTGGGCTACCTGCACCGCAGCCAGATCCGCAAGATCTCGCCTGACGGCACCGACGCCCCCGACGACGGCGGCTTCCGCTACAGCGAGTCCCACGACAAGCACAGCTACGCGCTCACGGCCGCGGCCATCTCCTCGTTCTTCCTCTTCGGCAAGTACAAGGACGACGCCAACCGCACCATCGAGCGCGGGCTGCGCTACATGCTGCGCCAGCTCGAGCGCGGCGAGGCCGACGGGGACTGGTACTACTACGGCCACTTCTACGGCGCCTGGGCCTTCTGGCAGAAGGACGGCGGCGACTGGTCCCCCACCTCCTGGTGGGGCCGCTGGGCGCGGCGCGTGATCCCCGAGCTGATCGAGCTCAAGCAGCTGGGGGACGGCTCGTGGAACGACAGTGGCGGCCGCTACGCCTACGGACCCGTGCTGGCCACGGCCTTCGCCGTGCTCACGCTGGCGATCCCCGACGAGGCCCTGCCCATCTTCCAACGGTAGGAGCCTGTCGGGGAGAGGGCCGCCGAGCCGGCCTTCTCCCCTCCGCTCCTACCTTGTTCACTTCGGGACTTGCCGAGACCGCAGGGCGCTCTCGCGCCCCTCGGGGGTCGGGCGCTCGCGCGGCTCCTCGGAAGTCTCGCACACCTCAAGCCCTGGATCGTCCAGGCCGGCGAGGGGCGTCAGGTTGGGCCGCGCACGCAGCGCTTCGTTGAGGCTCCCGGAACGGAAGCCCTCCAGGTCCACGGTCACGTACGGGAAGCCGGCGGCCTTGAGTCCCTCGACCGCCCGCTCGCGTACGCCGGGCGACAGCAGTCGCGTGAGGTCCCCCAGCGGCACCTCGACGCGCGCCACGGGATCGTGGACGCGCACGCGCACGGTGGCGAAACCCAGCTGCTTGAGCACACGCTCCGCAGCCGCCACGCGGGCCAAGCCCTCGGGCGTGACCTCCGTCCCGTACGGGAAGCGGCTGGAGAGGCAGGCCTCGGCCGGCTTGTCCCAGGTGACGAGGCACCGCGTCCGGCTGACGGCACGCACCAGGGCCTTGGTGAGGCCGCACTCGAGCAAGGGCGAACGCACGCCATGGCGCAGCCCCGCGGCGTAGCCCGGGCGATGCTCGCCGACGTCGTCGGCGTTGGTCCCGTCGAGCACATGCGCGATGGAACGCACGGCCGCCAGCCGCCCGAGCTCGCTGTAGAGGCTGTCCTTGCAGTGGAAGCAGCGGTCCGGCGCATTGCGCCGGAAGGCCTCGAGATCCAGCTCGGAACCCGCCAGGGTCAGGTGCTCGACACCCAGGGCGCGGGCCTGCGAGCGGGCCGCCTCGAGCTCCTCCGTCGGCAGGCTTTCGGAGCGACTGGTCACCGCCAGCACCCGCTCCGGCCCGAGGGCCTCGACCGCCAGGCTCAGGACCAACGCGCTGTCGGCCCCTCCGGAGAGCGCCACCAGCACGCGCGACGCGCAGGCCCGCAGCCACGCCAGCAGCCGACCCTCCGCCTCAGCAGGACTCTCACACGGGGGAGGGTTGACAGGTCGCACGCTACCCTCAGCCTATGGCGACGGCGCATGGGAGGGACGCCCCAACCAAGCGCCGCGCTGGACCGGAGCGAGTGCGCAGCCCGACCGAAGCCGGTCGGGCCGCCGCTGCTTGCGCCTCTCTGCTGCTTGCGCCTCTCTACTGATCGAAGACGAAGCGGATCGTCCAGTCATCGAGAATCGGACCCGGATCGAAGGGCCCGATCGCGCTGGGCAGGTAGTAGGTCACGCGCAGCTGCAGGAACTCGCGTCCGGTCATCCCCGCGATGCCGGCACCGCCGTTGCCCGGAGGCAGGGTCGGGATGTCGAGCACGGGCGGGTTGGCGTTCGGCACCCAGTTGGGCAGGCTGGCCACGCCGCTGTGGGTGAAGTAGCCCACCGTGCGCCAGAGGGTCGGCGCGAGGGCGTCGTAGGTGCCGTCGGTCTTCAGGTTGAAGCCGCGGACCTCCACCAGGATCGAGGTCAGGCCAACTCCGCGTTCGCTGCCGGCCGGGATCGAAGCGACGAAGTCCGTGACCACCGGCACCGTGTAGGTGGGGTTGGCCGGTCCGACGAAGAACACGTCGCTGAGCGCCTCCGGCGTGAGGCCGCCGCCCTTGAAGCGCGAGGCATCGAAGACGCCGCGGCTGAAGCCGGGGTCGCCCTCGTTGGGCATCAGCGTCACCGCCGCACCCTGGCCGGTGATGATCGAGTCGCCGTCCTCCATCACGATGCGGCCCACACCGCCGGCACCGCCGTGGTTGAGCGTGGCGCCGCCGCCGCCAGGCTGCACGCCCGAGCCTCGCGGGCCGCCGGCCGCCGTGAGCACGCCACCGGTCAAGTTGATGGAGGCCGGGGTGAGCAGACGGATGCCGCCACCCGAGCCGCCGCCCGCGCCGCCCGAGGCAATGTAGAAGCCGCTGCCGCCCGAGCCGCCGCGGCCGCCCGAAGCGTCGATGGTGCCGAAGATGTTGATCGCCCCCGAGGACGTGATGTCCACGAACCCGCCGCCCGCGCCGCCGCCCCCGCCCGACGCATCACGCCCGGCGAAGGTGTCGTTGAGCACGTCGGCGTAGCCCGAGCCGCCACCGCCCGAGCCGGCGGAGGGCGTGAGCAGGCGGTTGTCCATGGCCGGGTACAGCGCGCCTCCGTCGCCCATGGCAGGCGCCTTGAAGGAGTTGCTTGCCCGCAGCACCGCGCCGCCCGTGCCACCGATCGTGCTGTGGCCGGCACCGCCGCCGCCGTTGGAGTTGCCGCCGTTGGTGAACGAGGGCTGGGTGGCGTGCGCGCCGCCCAGTCCCGCACCAATGCCGCCCAAGACGTTGTAGCCCGAGGGCGAGCCGTCGCCGGTGCGACCGTCCACCGAGTAGTTCGAGGAGTGGTTGCAGCGGTAGCCGAGGCCGCCGTCGCCGCCGCCGACGTAGCCCTTGCCGCCCGCCGAATCGACCGTGTAGTAGGTGCCCTGCTGGGCGCCGCTTCCGTTGGCGCCGACGTTCGTGAGCGTGCCGTTGAGCCCGTCGCCGCGAACCAGCAGGCGACCGCCGTTCTCGATCAGGACGCTGCCCTGCACGAGCAGGATGGCGGGGTTGACGCCGATGATGCGCACCACGCGCCCGGAGCGGATGCGCAAGGTGCGGAACTCCCAGACCACCGCCACGCTGCCGTCGGTCAGGTTCAGGCACGTGTTGCGCGTCAGGCCCGTGTCGAGGTTGACGTCGGCGACCGGGTCGAAGTCGTCCTTGATGCCGTCGTTCACCTGCCGCGGCACCAAGCACAGCGCCGGCACGTTGGGCAGCGTGGGCAGCAGCTGGTTGAGGCCGTTGTCGCCGTCGCCGGCGAACAGCAGCCAGCCCTGCGCCCGGTTGGGCGAGCGAGCCGTGTCCACGTCGGCCGTGGACTGGTCGACCAGGATGGGCGTCTCGCCCTCGAACTTCACGTCGTAGGTGCCGTTCTGCGCCACGAGGTTCTCGGTCGTGAAGCTCATCGTGAAGGGCACCAGCGTGCTGCTGCCGAGGTCCTTGATGCCGAAGGTGAGCTGCAGCACGCACAGAGCGTTCTCGGGGAAGCGCCCGAATTCCGGCGTGATGACCAGGGTCGTGGCGCCGAAGGTCTGGGTCAGATCCAGCAGGGCGCGGATGCGCTGCTGGTTGGGGGGCAGGTTGACCTCGCCGCCCGCGATCGGGCC